>RFGE01000279.1 GCA_003696105.1 Deltaproteobacteria bacterium
CGCGCCTTCAGCAGCGTGCCCTCGACCTCCTCGGCGTCCGTCTCTGACTGTTCCCAGTAGCCTCGCACCGAACCGCGTGTATCCGAGCACTTGCGCTCGTGCCCGGGGGAACTTCAGGCTAACGCGTTGAAATTTGGGCGGATCAGATTGGGCGCGGTTAGCCCTTGACATCCCCGCGTGCATCCATAGAATGCCTGCTCCATTCGCCCATCGCGAAAAAGGGTAATGAATGCCTACGATTAACCAGCTCGTCCGCAAGGGGCGCAAGAAAGTCAAGAAGAAGGGCACCGCACCGGCGCTGCGATCGTGTCCGCAAAAGCGCGGCGTGTGCGTGCGCGTCTACACCTCCACGCCCAAGAAGCCGAACTCCGCGTTGCGGAAGGTCGCGCGCGTGCGGCTCACGAATGGGATGGAGGTGACGAGCTACATTCCGGGCGAAGGACACAACCTGCAAGAGCACTCGGTCGTGTTGATCCGCGGCGGCCGCGTCAAGGATCTTCCGGGTGTGCGCTACCACATCATCCGCGGCACGCTCGACGCGACCGGCGTTGCGAATCGCAAGCAGGGCCGTTCCAAGTACGGCGCGAAACGGCCCAAGTAGAGGACTCAGCCATGCCGCGCAAAGGTGAAGTTCCCAAGCGGAAGGTCCTGCCCGACCCGAAATACACCGACGCTCCGATGGAGGTGCGTCGCCGCCTGACGAAGTTCATCAACGTCGTCATGAAGGACGGCAAGAAGTCGATCGCCGAGTCGATCGTCTACGGGGCGTTCGACCGGGTCGCCGAGCAGGCCAAAGACGACCCGATCAAGGTGTGGGAGCGCGCGCTCGCCAACGTCAAACCGCGCGTCGAGGTCAAATCGCGCCGCGTCGGTGGCTCCACGTACCAGGTCCCGGTCGATGTGCGCCCCGACCGGTCGCAGGCGCTCGGCATGCGCTGGCTGGTGAGCTACGCGCGCCAGCGCGGCGAAAAGACCATGGTCCTGCGCCTGGCCAACGAGATCCTCGACGCGGCGCAAAATCGCGGCGCCGCGGTCAAGAAGCGCGAAGACGTCCACAAGATGGCGGAGGCCAACAAGGCGTTCGCCCACTACCGCTGGTAGGAGGTTCGCGAACGCAACTCGACGAAGCCCGACAGGCGGCACTCGCATGGCTCGAGTGACCGAACCACCGGACTCGTAGAACTCCGCTCCGCGACCCCGGCTCTGCGACGCGCACCGCTCCGCAGACATGGCCGGCGCGCGCAAGTCGCGCTCGCGTGGCGGTACGCGCGAAAGCTGTAGTCATGGCTGGCGTACTCCCCATAGACCGAACCCGAAACATCGGGATCATGGCGCACATCGACGCCGGGAAGACGACGACGACGGAGCGCATCCTGTATTACACCGGCGTCTCGTACAAGATCGGCGAGGTCCACGACGGCGCGGCCGTCATGGACTGGATGGAACAGGAGCAGGAGCGCGGCATCACCATCACGTCGGCCGCCACGACGTTCCAGTGGCGCGGCCTGTGGGTGAACCTGATCGACACCCCCGGGCACGTGGACTTCACGATCGAAGTCGAACGGTCGCTGCGCGTCCTCGACGGCGCGGTCGCGGTGTTCTGTGCGGTCGGCGGCGTCGAGCCGCAATCGGAGACGGTGTGGCGGCAGGCCGACCGGTACGGCGTTCCGCGCATCGCGTTCATCAACAAGTGCGATCGCGTCGGCGCCGACCCCGAGCGCGTGGTCGGCGAGATTCGCAGCCGGTTGAAGGCCAATCCAATCCTCCTGCAGATCCCGCAGGCGCTCGAGGACAACTTCAACGGCATCGTCGACCTCATCCGCATGAAGATGCGCGTGTGGGACGAGGACTCGCTCGGCGCCAAGTTCCACGACGAGGACATACCGGCGGACCTGCGGGACGACGCCGAAGTCGCGCGCGAGGCCATGCTCGAGGCGCTCAGCGACGTCGACGACGGCATCTGCGAAAAGTTTCTCGGCGGCGAGCCGATCGACGAGGCGGAGATCGTCGCCGCGCTGCGCCGCGCGACCATCGGTCTGAAGGCCGTCCCGGTGTTCATCGGCTCGGCGTTCCGCAACAAGGGCATCCACAGCCTGCTCGACGGCATCGCCGATTACCTGCCGTCGCCGCTGGATGTGCCGCCGGTCAAGGGAACGGTCCCCGACACGGGCGAGGAGGTGACTCGGCCGGCATCCGTCGACGCGCCGGTCGCCGCCATGGCGTTCAAGATCATGGCCGACCCGTACGTCGGACAGCTCACGTTCGTCCGAGTGTACTCGGGAGTGTTGCGCACCGGGGACAGCCTTCTGAACGCGCGACGCGGTGCGAAGGAGCGCATCGGCCGCATCGTCAAGATGCACGCCAACAAGCGCGAAGAAATTCGCGAACTCGGCGCAGGCCAGATCGGCGCGGTGATCGGACTGCGCAACGCCGCGACCGGCGACACGCTGTGCGATCCGGCCGCGCCGATCGTGCTCGAGGACATGCACTTCCCCGAGCCGGTGATCGGCGTCGCGATCGAGCCCGCCACGAAAGACGACCAGGAGCGCTTGTCGACGGCGTTGGTCAAGCTCGCGAGCGAGGACCCGTCGTTCCGGGTGCACACCGATCCCGATTCGGGCCAGACCATCATCTCCGGCATGGGCGAACTCCATCTGGAGATCCTGGTCGACCGCCTTCGCCGCGAGTTCAAGGTCAACGCAACCGTCGGCGCGCCCCAGGTCGCCTACCGCGAGACGATTACGCGCACCGTCAAGGCCGACAAACGCTTCGTTCGCCAGACGGGCGGCCGCGGCCAGTACGCACACGTGGTCCTCGAGCTCCAACCCGGCGGTCCCGGCAGCGGCTACCAGTTCGAGAGCCAGGTCACCGGCGGTGCCGTGCCCAAGGAGTACTTCCCCGCGGTCGAAAAGGGAATCGAGGAGGCCATGGAGCGCGGCATCCTCGCCGGGTACCCGGTCGTCGACGTCAAGGCCGTGCTGCTCGACGGCAGCTACCACGAGGTCGATAGCTCCGAGATGGCCTTCAAGATCGCGGGATCGCTGGCATTTCAGGAGGCCGCGGCCAAGGCGAATCCCGTCTTGCTCGAGCCGATCATGAAGGTCGAGGTCGTCACTCCCGAGGAGTTCATGGGCGACGTGATCGGCGACCTCAACGCCCGCCGCGGAAAAGTCACTGGAATCGAGCCGCGAGCTGGTGTACAGGTCATCGCCGCGCACGTCCCGCTCGCGACCATGTTCGGCTACGCCACCGACCTCCGGTCGCGCACGCAAGGGCGCGCGACCTACACCATGCAGTTCGATCACTACGAAGAAGTTCCGGCACAGATCAGCGAGTCCATCATCGCAAAGGCGAAGGGCGCCGCATAACCGCACGTCAGGGGAAACGAAATGGCCAAGGAAAAGTTCGTCCGCAGCAAGCCGCACGTCAACATCGGAACGATCGGGCACGTCGACCACGGCAAGACGACGCTGACGGCTGCGATCA
>RFGE01000280.1 GCA_003696105.1 Deltaproteobacteria bacterium
ATCCACAGCCCGGCGCGACCGCGCCGCTCGCGCGCGCCGACCGTCGCGATCGCCTGCTCGCCCTCGCGCTCGCTCGCGGCCGCCGACAGCGTCGACTCGACCACGGCCCCGGCCGGCGCGCTCGTGCGGGTCGGCGCGGTGCGCGCGTGATCGGTCCCGGTGACCACGCGGCCGAGTTCCGCGGACGGCACGCCGGCGGCCGCGATCAGCGCCTGGCACAGAGCGCCGGCGCTCGCGAACCGATCCGCCTTGGCGCGGGCCATCGCGCGCTGGACGACCTCATCGAGCGCCGCCGGCAGATGCGGCGCGGCGGCCGCCAGCCGCGGCGGCGGCTCGCCGGTGATCTTTTGAATCACGGCGAACGGCGTCGTGCCCGGAAACGCCATCTGGCCGGTGAGGCACTCGTACAAGATCGCGCCGAGCGCGAACACGTCGGTCCGGTGGTCGATCTCGTGGATGGCGCCGGCCGCCTGCTCCGGCGCCATGTAGCTGGGGGTCCCCATGATCGACTGCTCGAGCGTCATCTGCGTGCCCGCCGCCTCGAGGATCTTCGAGATGCCGAAGTCGAGGACCTTGGCGTAGTCGTCGCGGCCCGATTGGCTGATCAAGAAGATGTTCGCCGGCTTCAGGTCGCGGTGGACGATGCCTTCGGCATGCGCGCGGTCGAGCGCGTCGCACACGTCCATGAACACGCGCACCGTCGAAGCGAGCGACAGCGGACCGCGGCGGAGCCGGTCGGCCAGGTCCTCGCCGTCGAGGAACTCCATGACCATGTACATCTCGCCCGAATCGAGCGCGTCGAAGTCGACGACGTCGACGATGTGCGGATGGCCGAGCGCCGCGACGATCTCCGCCTCGCGGCGAAACCGCGCGATCACCTGCTCGTTGCGCGCGAGGTCGCGGGTGAGGACCTTGATCGCGTACTTCTTCGGCAGCCGGACGTGCGACGCCTGGTAGATGACCCCCATGCCGCCGGCCGCGATCCGCCGGTCGACGCGATACGTCCCCTTGAGGACCGTGCCGACGACGGGATCGGGGGCCGGCGGGGTCACGGCGCCGTCACTGCCCGACTTGCCCCATCCAGATGCGGTAGTGGGGCGTCGTGGTCTTCGAGCCGCGCGACGACGAGAACAGCAGCAGCTTGCCGTCCGGCGTGTACACCGGCGTCCGGTCGGCGCCGAGGTAGTTGGTGAGCTGTCGCATGCGCGCGCTGCCCAGCTCGAGTTCCCAGATGTCCCAGTTGCCCGACCGGTCGGACACGAACACGATGCGCTGCCCCGACGGATGCCAGGCCGGCTCGATGTTGCGGTACTGATCGGTCAGTTGCACGCGGTTGCCGCCGTCGGCGTCCATGATCCAGATCTGCTTGTCACCGGCCGAGTCCTTCTTGACGAAGACGATCTTCGAGCCGTCGTGCGAAAACCGCGGCATCTCGCCCGAGCCCATCTCCGTCGCCGACTTGCCGTCGCGATCGATCATCCAGATCGACGCGCCGGCCTCGTTTTCGCGGTTGCTCACGTAGTAGACGATCTTGTTGCCGTCCTTGGACACCGCCGGCCCGTACGCGCCGCAGCCGTCGTACCGGCCCGCGCCGCACGTGTAGCCGAGGCTGTGGAACGTCAGCTGGGTGTACCCGCGCGACTCGCGCCGCTTGTACCAGAGGTTGAAGCTGTTCTGAGATCGGTTCGACGCGAAGAACACGCCCTCGCCGTCGACGTCCCACGACGGCCAGATGTCGTAGCTGCCCTTGATCGACTTGGAAAACTCCTCGCGACCGGTGCCGAACACCGGGCGGCCGTCGCGCAGCTCCGCCGACGCGACCCGCAGTTCCGAGCCGCCGGTCGGCAGCATCAGCACGTACACGAGGTCGAGGTTGGCCGACATCTGCGGAAACACCGCGTCGCCCGCCTCGCTCGTGATGATCGTGAGGTTCGACAGCGAGTCGGAGCCCGACTGCCCCGCCGGAATGGCGAAGTTGGCGGCCTGCTCGGAGAAGCCGAGCGCGTTGTCCTTCGACGGCGCCTCGCCGCCCTCGACCTCGTCCATCGGGTAGTAGTAGGCGCGCACCCGCCAGTGGTAGGTCTTGTTCGGCTTGAGCACGACCTTCGTGGTCCACGAGATATAGCGGATGTCGTCCTTCGTGCCCATCTCGTTGTCCGGGCCCGGGTACTCCTCGAGCCGATCGGCGTGCGACACGAAATCCTCGTCGACCACGTTGCGGAACCCCGCATCCTCGGCGATCTCGAACGAGTACCAGACCCCGGCGTACTTCAGCGGCGCGATGCGGAACTCGGGCGACAGGTTGTTGACCTTCGCACCGGCCTTCGGCTGCAAAATCTTCGGCGTCTCGTAGTTGATCGAAAACCGCCACGACGTCACGAGCTGATTGTTCTGGTCCCACACGAACAGCTCGTAGCTGTGGCCGAACTCCAGATCCTCGCGCGGCCGCCACCGCGACTCGCTGTAGCTGAGGATGTCGTCGACCGTGCGCAGCATCGCGTTGCCGGGGCCCGGCAGCTCGCGCAGCACGATGCGGTACGTGTTGCCCCGGCGGTGACGCCATTCGAACTCGGGACGCGGTTCGTAGAACACGCTCGTCTTCTCGTGACGGTAGCCCTGCTGCTGCGTCGACGACGCGCTCGCGGCCGCGACCACGACCGCCCCCGCGAGCCCGAGAGCCCGAAGCATCTGCGTTGCTGTGCCCATACCTTCCTCGGCGTTCGTTCGTTCCACGTTGGAGTTCGCGCGAACTCGCCCCCGCCTCGGGCGGGAACGCGCGTCGCTACCTAATCACGCGGATTCCCTCAGGTCAACCGCACCGAGCGGCCGATGCGACCGCCTACGGCAGCGTCACCCCGAGCGCGCGGCACCGGGCGATCGACACCTCGCGGTACGAGCCCCGCGCGGCGGGCAGCGTCCGCCGGGCGCGGGCCGCATCGCCGACCCCACACGCCGCGATGGTCGCGATCATCTGCGCCTCGGGATCGCCCGGCTTGGCGGCGAGCGCGGCCTGGGCGTGGCCGAGCGCGTCGCGGTAGCGCTCGCGGCGCAGCGCCAGACGCGCGTCGAGCATCGCCCGGTCGTAGTCGCGCCCGGCCGGGGCCCGCGCGGGCGGCGGTGCGGGCCGCTCGCCGCCGGCGACAGCCGCCGGCCGAGTGGGCTCCCGCGCGAGGCTGAACACGAGATAGCCCATGTTCGGCTCGACGACGAGCGTGGTGTCCGCGCGGACGTGGCCGGCGAGCGTCGCACGGAACACGCGGCGGCCCGGCCGCACGCGCGCGGTGACCGGCGCGACCCCGACCTTGCGGCCGTCCACCCAGATGTCGGCGCCGCGCGGCACGCTGCGGATCTCGACGGTCACCTCGCCGGCAGGCGCCGCCGGGGGCACGTCGTGTCGCGGCGGCGGCGTCGGCTTCTTTCTCCGCTTGCGCCTGGTGCGCGAGCGATCGGTCGCCGGCTTGCTCGGCTTCGCGCGCGACGGCGTCCCGCTCGCACCGCGCTCCTGCGCCACCGCGACCGGCGCGCACACGCCCAGCGCCAGCACCACCGACGACACGATTGCGGCCCGCATCGGCGGCAACGATAGCACGCCGACGATTTGACGCGCTGTGCGGGCGACCGTACCCTCGATGGCATGGGGGACACCGCCGCGACGCGCGAGACGGTCGTCAACGGTGTGGTGCTCGCGCTGCGGTACTCGGCCCTGCGTGGCCTGGCCGACCGCCGCGAGATCCGCGACATCCTGTACATCGACGGCGCCGACTGCATTCGCGACGGCGCGGTGGACCTCCAGGTGGTCTGGGATCTGCTGGCCGAGCTGCCCGAGTTCGACCCGGACGCGGCGGCCGCCCCGATGTTCGTGGTCAAAAGCTGGGAGCCGCACTTCGGCGTCGACGTGCGGCTGCCCGCGCATCTTCAAGGGGCGACGGAACGCGACATCGCGATCGCCGCGACCTCCAGCGCGGTGCCGCGCCACGAGGTCGCGCGGGCGCTGGAGCCGCCCGAAGCGCGCGCGCGCCGGCGTTCGACGCTGCTGCAGTTCGAAGCCGACGCGCCGGCCCCGGTCCTGCCGGATCGCGCGCCGACGTGGCGCGAACGCCGCGAGGTCCTGTGGGCGGCCGTCGCCGTGTTCCTCGCCGCGGCCGGCTTCGTTGCGTTCACCCTGCTGCGCGCGTCCGGCGGGGGCTGGCAGGGGATCGACGCCGGCGCGATCGACGTGGGCATCCCGCTCGCCGGCGCTCAGCGCCTCGGCACGCAGGTGTCGGCCACGTTGGCCGACACCGCGTGGCTCCAGGCCGACGAGGCGACGCGACGCGAGCAGATGGAGGCCGCACTGCGCGCCGTCGACGCCGTCGGCGCGGACTCGTTCGTGCTGCGCGACGCCTCCGG
>RFGE01000281.1 GCA_003696105.1 Deltaproteobacteria bacterium
CAGCAGAATGGCCGGTCGCGATCCTCGGTTCGGCACCACCTCGATGTACATGGGAACTTTATATACAAGCATTCTCTCAATTACAACAGAAATTGTCAAAATTACATGGGAACATTTCCCAGGGCCCAAACCAAACAAAAGGCCCAGATTCCGCGCGCATGCGCGAAATCTGGGCCTCACACGAGGGGGAACTTCAGGTTAGATCTCGACGCCGAACGGCTTGCGCAGCGCCAGCGCCGCGATGGTCGCGATCACGAGCCAGTACAGCCACCACGGCATGGCGACGCCGAGCCACGGGTCCGGTCGCGGCGGGTGAGCCACCTGCACGCGCACGACCGGGCCGTCGTCCGCGAGCGGCGGCTCGCTACCGGGACTCCACAGCGCGGCGAGCCCACGCGCGCGCACCGGGTCCACCGCGCGCGCTCGCGGGTCGGCCACGATGCGCTTGGTGATGCGGTCGCCGCCGGCCGCGATCGACAGTTCGTGCGTGCCCGGCTCCGCGACCTCGACGCGCAGGTAGACCCGGCCCTCGTCCGCGTCGTACAGCGGCGGCGCGGTCGCGCGCACACCGGCGGCCGGCGCGACCGACACATCGGCGCCGTCGACGCCGTCGGCGAGGTCGACGCGTACGACGACCGGCTTGCCGACCTCGACCGGCCCGGCGCCGTGGCGCCTGTCCAGTTGCACGTACAGCAGGCCGAGCGGTGCAGACGCCACCAACAGGCCCGGCAGCAGCGCACCGATGTAGGCGCCGCTCCACATCAGAAACCGCCCCTGGCTGGCGAACACGCGCCGCGGGCTGTCGAGGAACAACCGGATCTCGTAGATCGCCGCCGCCATCTGGTCGCGCGCGCGCGCGATCCACGCCGGCCGGGTCGTCCACTTCAAGATCCACAGGATCAGCGCGCCCGTGGCGACGGACACCAGCACCAGATCCCAGGGCCGCGGGATCCAGTCGAACGGCGCGAGCAACGCGTTCGTCGCTCCGGCCAGCGCGCGCGCGATCGCCGCCATCGGGCTACTCGATGTATCCGAGCCCGCGCAGCCGCTCGCGCAGCTTTTCCGGATCGTCGGGCGCGTCCTCGTACGCGTCGAGCCCGCGCAGCAGCAAGTGCTCGATCAGCTCATCGCGCGACGAGTACCCCTGCTCGTCCACGACCGCATCGAGACGCGCCGCCAGATCGGCCGGCGGCTCACCTCGCTCGTACTGCTTGAGCCCGCGGTCGATGAAATGGTGGACGACGGCGTCCACGCCGTCGAAGTCGTGCTTGGCTGCCACGGCCTTGAGGCGCTTTTTCAGCGCGCGCGGCGGCTTGACCTTGACACTCATCGAGCCTCTCCTTTCCACTGAACGCGCGGCGTGCCGTGCATCGCCGGCGGCGGCGCGATGTCGTAGCGCGACAGAATCGTCGGCGCGAGGTCGGCCAGAGACGGCGGGTCGCCGCCGGTGACCAACGGCTCGCTGGCGATGAGGACTCCGGGCACGTGGGACGGATCCATGCAGTGGTCGCCGCTCCACTTGTCTCGGTTGTCCTCGACGACCCTTTCCGTCACCGTCCCGACGGCCGACTCGTCGGAGCTGCGATAGCCCCGCGCGTAGCCGACGATCAAATCGGGCGTCCGGTCCGGGTAGTCTCCCGGGTCGAGCACGTACGCGCGCGTGACGACGCGGGCGCCGGTGTCCGGGTCGCGCATCTGCTCGAGCTGCCGTGCGAGCCGCTCGGCCACCACGGCCCGCTGTGACGCGGGCACCGACCCGTGGCGCTCGCGCCCGCGCACGTTGATGAACACCTGGTTGAGCCCGAGCGCGTACGCCTGCGTTCGCTCCCAGTCGATGTGCCCCAGCGGCCCGTCGCCCGCGCCGTCGCTGCGCAGCGCCAGGTAGCCGTGCTCGGCCAGCCAGGTGTTGAGGTTGACCTTGCGACGGTAGGGCGCAAATCCGTGGTCGGACAACACGATCACCGGCGTGTCGGGCCCCGCGCGGTCGATCGCGCGGCCGATCGCGGCGTCGACGCGTTCGTACAGGTCCGGGATGACGTTCGCGTAGCGCGCGTCGTGCGCCGGCGCGTCCGGCGCGAGCGCGCGGAAGAACATATGGGACACCTGATCGATCGACGAAAAATAGAAGAACAGCACGCCGCGGTCGAACCGGGACAGCTCGCGGTCGAGCAGCCGGAGCCGCTCGGCGAACACCTGGTCGGCCTGGGCGAGGAACTCGTCGTCCGACAGCACGCCGTCCGCGAGCGCCTTGGTGTCCTCGGGCATCCCCTGGGTGTAGTAGCGACCGGCGTCGCGCGCGAGATCGGCCGCGTAGGACGCCGGCGCCGCGATCGGCACGGCGGGGTCGATCGGATCGAGGTTGATCGGGCTCATGTACAGCGACAGCGGCTGCCGCACCGATTGCAGATACAGCTTGACGATGCCGCGCACCTCGCCGCCGACGAGCCCCGGATCGAACGCGATCGGGATCCAGTCGGTCCACTCTCCCTCGACGACCAGAGCCTCGACGTCGCCGATGCGAACGAGCGCGACCGGCCGGTGTCGATCCGTGACGATGTCGACCGGCAGCGACAGGGGCTCGCCCGTGGCCGACGTCGGGTTCGGCGGACCGTAGAGGGTCGCGCGCGCGTGCTGGCCGGACCACCGCAGCGCGTGCACCTGGCCGCCCGACGGATTGCCCTTGGCGATGCGGCCCGCGTCGTCGGTAAACAGGTGGAACGTACCGTAGGTGCCGAGCAGGTCGGGCGTGCCCATCCCCGACAGCAGCTCGGCGTGCGGGCCGCCGCGCGGCGGGAAGTTGGCCGGCAACTTGACGAACGTCGACGGAATGCCGTGCCGCCCGAGCAGCTCCCACACCGCGACGCCTCCGCGGAGCAGCTCGACCTTCGGCCCGGACGTCGGCAGCGCGAACGACCCGATCGTGATCGCGCTGCCCGGCTCGACGCGCGACGTCGACAGGTACGGCGCCAGCGCGTGCGGATCGCGGTGGACGAAGTCGTAGATGCCGTGGTGCGACGGCGCCAACCCGGTCGCGAACGTCGACCACGCCACCGGGCTCTGCGGCGGATTCGTCGTGCCGAGCGCCACGAACCCGCCGCGCTCGGCGAGGGCAGCCAGGTGGGGCGTGCGCCCCTCGCGCATGTACTGGCGCAGCAGCTGCGGGTCCATGCCGTCCACCCCGAGCACGAGCAGCCGGCGCTGCGCCAGCGGCGACGCCGGCTCCGACGCACACGCCGCCAGCGCGATCGCGGCGGCAGCCAGTGACACTCCGCGGATCATCGCGCCAGGGTCGCGCCGTCCATGTAGCGCGGTGCCGGTACGCCGAACAGGTCGAGCAGCGTCGGCGCCACGTCGGAGATCGCCGGATCGTCGTCGTGCGCGGGCGCCAGCTCGCGGTTCGCGAACAACACGCCCGGCACCAGCTTGGGGTCGATGCAGTGGTCGCCGCTCCACGCGCGCGTGTTGTCGGTGAACACCTCGCCCGCCGAGATCCCGCGCACGCCTTCCCACGACGCGCGCCAACCGGCCGCGTAGCCGACGATGACGTCCGGTGCGTCGTCCGCGTACGGCCCCTGGTAGATGCGGTGCGCCGCGTAGGCATTGTCGATGGCCACGGCGCCGACCTCGTCGTCGCGCAGGCCCGTGAGTTCGGCGGCGATCTGGTCGGCCAGCGCGCGCGCGCCGTCGCCCGGCTCGACGATGCCCTGCGCCTCGCGGCCGCGCACGTTGAGGAAGATGCCGCCGAGCCCGAGCGCGAATGCGCGGGTGCGCGACCAGTCCACGCCCTCGAACCACTCGCCGGTGCCGTCGGCGCCATCGGCCAACACCAGGTAGCCGCGCTGCCTGAGCCATGCGTTGAGGTTGACGCCCCGGCGAAACGTCTGAAAGCCGTGGTCGGACATCACGATCACCATCGTGCGCGGGTCGTCGCCGACCTCGTCGAGCACGCGCTGGACCATCCGGTCCATCCGCACGTAGGTGTCCTCGATCACCTTCCCCCACCGGTCCGCGTCGTCGCGCCGCGCCGGGTGGCCGTCGTCGACATAGCGCATGAACATGTGCTGAATGCGGTCGGTCCCGTCGAACACGCACGCGATCACGCCCCGCTTGGTTCGGCGCAACATCTGAAAGAACATCGCCTCGCGCTCGCGGTGGTTCTCCCACGCCTGCTCGAGAAACGCCTGCTCGTCGAGGACGCCCTCGTTGAGCGCCCACGTATCCTCCGCCAACCCGAGCGTCGCGTATCGGCCGATCAGCTTCGCCAAGAACGTGGCGAACACTTTTGGGTGGGAGATCGGCAGCACCGGCGCGACCGGGTCGATGTTGATCGGCGTGACGTACATGCGGAACACGTCCTCGCCCACCTCGAGCAGCCGGAACCGACAGATGCCGCGCATCTTGAAGCCGAGGCGCATCGGGAACGCGACCTCGACCCAGTCGGTGTACTCGCCGAGCGTGAGCGTGACCGTGTGACGCCCGACGGTCAATCGCGCCGCCCTCGCCGCGCGGTCGATGCGGATGTCGAGCGGCGCGCGCACCGGCCGGCCGTCTCGTCGCATCGGGTTCGGCGGGCCCTCGAGGAACGTGCGCACGCGGTCGCCGTCGACGGTCACGACCGTGCGGCGTCCGCCGACACGCTCCTCGTCGTCGGCGCCGCCCGTGGTGAAGTACGTGTACGTGCCCTGGCTGCCCTGCAGGTCGGGCACGCACATCGCCGACAGCATGTAGCCCGGGAACCGCTCCGGCGGAAACGTGATCGGCACGCGCAAGATCGAGCACGGGATGCGATAGCGGCCGAGGATGTCCCAAAACGGCCGGCTCTTGCGCAAGAGCTTGAGCTGGGGCTTGCCGATCGGGATCTGCAGGTTGCCGATGCGCAGCGCCCGCGACGACGGCGTGATGTCGGCCGACGACAGGTCGGCCATGTAAGTGCGCCGATCGCGCGTGAGGAAGTCGAAGATGCCGTGCTTGGCCGGATTGACGCCGGTGGCGAACGAACTCCACGCGACCGGCGACATGGCCGGGAACGTGGTCTGCAACCGCCGGTACGTGCCGCATTCGGCCAGCTTCGCGAGCGCCGGCAGCTTGCCCTCCGCCATGAAGCGATCGACGAGCTTCGGGTCGAGCCCGTCGAGCCCGACGATGACCGCGCGGTCGATGCGCGGCGTCTTCGGCGGCCGCTTCGCGGTCAGCTGTCGCCACAGCCACCGAACCGGCCACAGCAACAGGCCGACGACGACCAACACGGTCGACACCAGCAGCGCCATCGCGGTGGTCGCGACCGCGATGCCGGCGCCCGGCCCGACGTAGGCGTGCGCCGTGGCCGGCGCGCCCCACGCCGCGGCCGCGACCGCCGCGATCGCGAGTGCGCGCGCGAACCGCCGCCGGCGGCCGGCCCGGTCCTCGTCGATCGCGGCGTCGCGAGCGCAGGCGGCCGGACGCAGCCCCGTCGCAGAAGCCGCGCGTCGCGGCGACGCCGGCGCGCCGTCAGCCGCCACCGCCCAGGTACCCGAGCGCTTCGAGTTGCTTGCGCAACTCCGGATCGATGTTCGCATTGCCGCTCTCGAACTTCCGCACGCGCGAGCGCTCCTCGAGCCGCTTGCGCTTGGTCGGCGTCGCGATCGCCTCGCCCAGCATCACCTCGCACAGGCGCAGCGCGATGGGCGCGTCGTCCGCTCGGTTCGTCTTCTCGGTCGGGTCCGCTTCGACGTCGTACAGCTCACTGGCGCCGCCCGCGCCGCGGATGAGCTTCCACCGGCCCACGCGCACGGCGCGCGCGTGGTCGAGGAACTCGGCCACCGCGTACAGCGGCCGCGCGACGCGGCCGCCGCGCACCAGCGGCACCAGAGACTCGCCGTCGACCCCGGGGATGGGATCCACGCCTGCGACCTCGAGAATCGTCGGCGCCAGGTCCACGTCCTCGACCGGGTCGGCGACCCGCTTGCCCGCGGGAAACAGCGGCGGATAGCGCATCGCGACCGGATCGCGCAACAGCTCGTCGTACAGCGAATGCCCGTGCCCCCAGCGGCCGTGTTCGCCCAACTCCTCGCCGTGATCGTTGGTGATCACGACCAGCGTGTCGCCGTCGAGCCCGCGCTGGGCGAGGCCGTCCAAAAACGCGCCCATGTGTTCGTCGTGGTACGTGATCTCGCCGTTGTAG
>RFGE01000282.1 GCA_003696105.1 Deltaproteobacteria bacterium
GCGGCCCCGCCGGTCGGTCATCCCGCTGCGGGGGCCGCCGAGACGCCGGCGCGTCGGCCGATGGCTTCCAACACGCGATCGACCACCTGCGCGACCGTACAGCCGGTGGTGTCCACGATGTGGTCGGCTGCGCTGTACAGCGGCTCGCGCGCGGTGAGCAGCGCGCGCAGCTCGGCGAACGCGTGCGGGTTTTCCGCCATCGGCCGGCGGTCGCCCTGCAGCAGCACTCGGTTCCAGTGGTCCTCGGCGCGGGCGCGCAGCCACACGGTCGTGCACCGCTCGCGCAGGATGCTGAAGTTGTCGCGGTCGTTGACGATGGAACCGCCCGTCGCGAGCACCGCGGGTCGGTTTTCCGCGAACAGCTGAGCGAGCACCTCGCGCTCCAGGCGCCGGTAGTACGCCTCGCCGTGCAGCTCGAAAATCTCCGCGAGGCTGAGTCCGGCCGTCTGCTCGATGCGCGCGTCGACTTCGACGAACGGCACGCCGCGGCGCTCGGCCAGTGCCGCTCCGACCGTCGACTTGCCGGCGCCGCGCAGGCCGATGAGCGCCACGATGCCGTCCGGGGCGGTCGACGGGGTGGCCCCGACGAGCAGCTCGGCCGGCGTCGTGCCCAGCGCCACCGCGACATCAGCGAATCGCGCCAGGGAGATGTTCCCCTCGCCCGCCTCGAGTTGCGCCAGAAAGCGCTCGGACACGCCGCAAGCTGCCGAAAGCTGACGGCGTGACAGCCCCCGATGCTCCCGGAGTGCA
Source organism: Deltaproteobacteria bacterium (assembly GCA_003696105.1). Taxonomy (NCBI): domain Bacteria; kingdom Pseudomonadati; phylum Myxococcota; class Myxococcia; species Deltaproteobacteria bacterium. The sequence continues at coordinate 751 of RFGE01000282.1, forward strand.
CGGACGCGCGCCCCGACCGTGGCGAGCAGTGCTCGGTGTCGCATGTGCGCACTATACTGCCTGTTTTGTCTGACATGCAAGCAATAAAATGCTTGCCCCGGGGGCCTCGTTTCGATACACGTAGCGCATGGATCCCATCTCGTTCGAGACGCACCCGAGCCGCTACCACCACTGGTCGCTCGAGGTCGACGGCCCGGTCGCCCGCCTCACCATGAAGGTCGATCCCGACCATCCGCTGCGGCCGGGCTACGAGCTGAAGCTCAACTCCTACGACCTGAGCGTCGATATCGAGCTGGCCGACGCGATCGAGCGCCTGCGGTTCGAGCACCCGGAGGTACGGGCGGTCGCGATCAGCGGCGAGGTCGACGAACGCGTGTTCTGTTCCGGCGCCAACATCTACATGCTCGGCGCGTCGTCGCACTCGTTCAAGGTCAATTTTTGCAAGTACACCAACGAGACGCGCATCGCGATCGAGGACGCGTCGGCAAACTCCGGGCTGCGTTTCCTCGCGGCGTGCAACGGCACGACGGCCGGCGGCGGCTACGAGCTGGCGCTCGCGTGCGACGAGATTTTCCTGGTCGACGACGGATCGTCGGCCGTGTCGTTTCCCGAAACGCCGCTTCTGGCGGTGTTGCCGGGGACGGGCGGGCTCACGAGGCTCGTCGACAAGCGCAAGGTCCGCCGCGACCGCGCCGACGTGTTCGCGACCCTCGCCGAGGGGATCAAGGGCAAGCGCGCCGTGGAGTGGAACCTGGTCGACCGCGTCGTGCCGCGATCGAAGTTCCAGGAGGCGGTCGCCGAGCGCCTGCGCGAACTGGCCGCCGAGGTGGCGGACGTGCCGCACGGGCCGGCGGTCGACATCCCGCCGCTCGGCGACTACCGGCACGTGACGCTCGACGTCGACCGCGCGGCGCGCACGGCGACGCTCACGATCTCCGGCCCCGCCGCGCCTCCGCCGGAGGACGTCGCTGGCCTCGTCCGCGAGGGCGGCGACCTGTGGGCATGGCGCGCGTTTCGCGAGCTGGACGACGCGCTGCTGCGCCTGCGCTTCAACGAGCCGGACATCGGTGTGGTCGTGCTGCGCAGCCGCGGGGACGCCGGCCGCGTGCTCGCGGCGGACCGCGCGCTCGCGGCGCTCGCGACCACCTGCGGGTTTGCGCGCGAGGTGCGCCTGTACCAGGCGCGCGCGCTTCGCCGGCTCGACCTCACGGCCAAGTCGCTGTTCGCGGTGGCCGACGAGGGATCGTGCTTCGCGGGCAGCTTGCTCGAACTCGCGCTGGCCGCCGACCGGTTCTACATGCTCGAGGACGACGACGGCGCGGTCGGCGTGTGGACGTCGCCGGCCAACGACGGGGCGCTGCCGATGTCGAACCACCTGTCGCGGCTCGAGTCGCGGTTCCTGGCCGATCCGGACCGCGCGCGCCGCGTGCTCGAGCGCGGCGCCGAGGGGATCATTCCGACGGCCGAGGCGGACGAACTCGGCATCCCGACCATCGTCGCCGACGACATCGACTTCGACGACGAGCTGCGCATCGCGGTCGAGGAGCGCGCGTCGCTGTCGCCGGATGCGCTCACCGGCATGGAGGCGTCGCTGCGCTTCGCCGGCCCCGAAACCCTCGAGACCAAGATCTTCGGCCGCCTGTCGGCCTGGCAGAACTGGATCTTCACTCGCCCCAACGCGACCGGGCCCAAGGGCGCCCTCACGTTGTACGGCAAACCCGAGCGCCCTGACTTCGACTGGAAGAGGACCTGACCGATGGCACACATCTCCGACGAGCGAATCCCCAACAACGTCGACCTGTCGTCCGACCGCCGCCTGCAGCGCGCGCTCGAGAAGTGGCAGCCCAACTACCTGCAGTGGTGGCGGGAGATGGGCCCGGACGGTTTTCAGGAGGACGAGATCTATCTGCGCACCGCCGTGTCGGTGGAGCCGGACGGGTGGGCCCATTTCGACTACGTGAAGATGCCGGAGTATCGGTGGGGCATCTTTCTCACGCCGATGGACGGCTCGCGTCAGATCCACTTCGGCGACAATCTGGGCAAGCCGGTGTGGCAAGAGGTGCCGGGGGAACTGCGCGGCATGTTGCGCCGGCTGATCGTGACGCAGGGGGACACCGAGCCGGCGTCCGTCGAGCAGCAGCGCCACCTCGGGCGGACGTGCCCGTCGCTGTACGACCTGCGCAACCTGTTTCAGGTCAACGTCGAGGAGGGCCGCCACCTGTGGGCGATGGTCTACCTGCTGCACCGCTACTTCGGGCGCGACGGTCGCGAGGAGGCCGAGGAGCTTTTGCAGCGGCGCAGCGGTGACTCCGACCGCCCGCGGATCCTCGGCGCGTTCAACGAACCGACCGAGAACTGGCTGTCGTTTTACATGTTCACGATGTTCACGGACCGCGACGGCAAGTACCAGCTGTGCGCGCTGTCCGAGAGCGGGTTCGATCCGCTCGCGCGAACGACGAAGTTCATGCTCACCGAGGAGGCGCACCACATGTTCGTCGGCGAGACCGGCGTCGACCGCATCGTGCGCCGTAGCTGCGAGCTGATGAAGCAGGACCCGAACGAGGATGTGCGGGCGGCCGGCGGCATCGATCTGCCGACGGTCCAGAAGTACCTGAACCTGTGGTTTTCGCTGTCGCTCGACCTGTTCGGCGGCGAGATTTCGTCGAACGCGGCGGATGCGTTCGCGGCGAGCGTCAAGGGGCGCTACCGCGAGGAGCGGTACGACGACCACCTGTGTCTCGACGCGACGTACGAGGTCGAACAGGTCGAGGACGGCAAGGTCGTGCGCAAGCCCGTGGCGATGCGCACGGCGATGAACGAGGTGCTTCGCACCGACTACATCGAAGACTGCCAGCGCGCGGTCAACAAGTGGAACCGGACGATCCGCGACGCCGGAATCCCGTTCGAGTTGCGCCTGCCGGACCACAAGTTCCACCGCGCGATCGGCCTGTACGCCGACCACCACTTCGACCCCGACGGCAATCTGCTCACCGAGCAGCAGTGGGAGGCGCGCAAAAACGAGTGGCTGCCGTCTCCCGACGACGCGGCGTACGTAAACTCGCTCATGCACCCCGTCTACGAGCGAGGCAAGATCGCCCACTGGATCGCGCCGCCCAAGCGCGGCATCAACGGCAAGCCGTTCGACTTCGAGTACGTGCGCCGCGCGGTGTAGCGCGCCGGCCGGGACGCCGGTCGCCGTGTGCGCCGGCGACACCCTGTCCATCCGTGCAGGGCACGCGGTGGTTGCGGGAACAAACGTTTCGGCGAGCGCCCGCCGCACGGGCACCGACTCCGCGAGCGGCGGCCCGGTGCGAGGAGGGCACGGCACGCCCGGACCGACCGCGCCCGGCCGCGCGACCCGCGGGCCCCGGTGCGGATCGCCCGCGATGGCGGTTCGTGGCGTCAGCTTCTTGTCGCCGCGTGTGCCGGCGTGATAAACGGGCAGCCGTCATCGGGGCCGTGCACGGAAAGTGTAAGCAGCGGCTCGCAGCGACGTTACCGTTAGCCAGCTTTACCCAGCTTTGGAGCAAAACAAGGAGTGGCCATGAAGATTCTGCGTACCGTTGTACTTGCTATCGGTCTTGCCGGTCTCGCCGTCGGTTGCGGCGGCTCGAAGGGCGAGGACACCACCCCGGCGGCCGCCGCGGGCAACCCCTGCGGCGGTGACGAGAACCCGTGCGCGGGCAACCCCTGCGGCGGTGACGAGAACCCGTGCGCGGGCAACCCCTGCGGCGGCGACGAGAACCCGTGCGCGGGCAACCCCTGCGGCGGCGACCCCTGCGGCGGGAACCCCTGCGGCGGCGACCCCTGCGGCGGGAACCCCTGCGGCGGCGGCTGGTAGTCCAACCGTAGGCCGAAACGCGGCGGCTCTCGCGTGAGGGCCGCCGCGGCGTTTTTCGGCGGAACGGGCGCGGAGCGGCCGGACGCGGGTGGCGTTGCGATGTACGCTCACGGGATGGAGACCCGGCCACTGGGCCGAACCGGTATCGATGTGCCGGTGATCGGGCTCGGGACCTGGCGTGTGTTCAACGTTCGGGATACCGAGGGCGAGGCGCGCTGCGAGGCGGTCGTCACGGCCGCCCTCGACAGCGGGGCGAGGCTGATCGACACGTCGCCGATGTACGGGGAGTCGGAGCGGGTGGTCGCGCTGTCCCTCGCCGGACGGCGTGACCGCGCGCTCGTGGCGACGAAGGTGTGGGCGCGGACGCGCGCGATCGGGGAACAGCAGATCGAGCGGGCGCTCGACTGGTTCGAGCGCGTGGACCTGTACCAGGTGCACAACATGCTCCTGTACGACGCGCACATGCCCTACCTCGAACACCTGCGAGATGCCGGGCGCGTGCGCGCGATCGGCGTGACGCATTATCTTCCGGGCGAGTTCCCGGCCGTCGTGGACGCGATGCGATCGGGGCGGATCGACGCCATCCAGGTTCCGTACCATCCGCTCGAACGGACGGTCGAATCCGAGGTGCTCGCGGTCGCCGACGAGCTTGGCATCGGGGTCATCGCGATGACCCCGTTCAAATCGGGGGAGCTGGTCGCCGGGGCGCCTCCCGACGGCGCACTCGAGCCCCTGCGACCGCTGGGCGTGCGCACCTGGGCACAGGCCTTGCTGAAGTGGGTCCTGTCCGACCCGCGTGTGACCGCTGTAATTCCAGCAACTTCCAGTCCGAGTCGCATGGCGGAGAACGCGGCCGCCGGTCAGCCGCCGTGGTTTGGCCCGGCAGAGCGGGACTACGTGCGCGACCTCGCCGTCCGCTGCATCGCCGAGTAGGCCGGTCGGACGCAACCGGGGGGAGCCCTCCCACCGATCGGGGAGCCATGCCGCCGGGTCAGGACCGCAATTGTCGCGGGATCGTGCGAACGGAAGTTGGCATCCGGCTCGCAACCCGAGTCGGACGGAGCCCACCGCATGTCGTCTGTCCGGGATTCCCGGGTTCGCCGCCGGCGACGCTCTGCGTCGATCGTGCGCGCCCTTCCGTTGCCGCCGCCCGCGAAGACGCCACCGCCACGGCTCGCCCGGCGGCCGATCGTGGGGGCGGCCGCCGCAGGCCCCGTCGTGCTCGCCGCGGGTACGGAACCCGTGTCTCGCGTCCCCGGCTCGAATGGGGGAGCGCGCGGCCGGCCATACCGTGGCCCGCTGCGGCCGCCGTCGGCTGGCACGAGTGATTTGCAGGCTTGGCACGGGCCGCCGCCCCCCCAGCACACACCGCGCAACCGCACGCCGACCGGCGCCGGCGATCCGGAAGTGCGAGACGGCGCCACGTCCGGGGCGATCGCCGCCGCGCGGCCGCCGCCCGAACTGCGGCTCGCGCTCGTCGGCGCGCGGCCGCGGGACACGCCGGATCCCGACGTCTCGGTGCCGAGCCTGCGTCCGCGCCGCCACGCGTTGGGTGCGGCGCTCGTCGCAGCCGGCATCGGGATCGGTGTGGCGTTCGCCATCGCGATCGGCGGGGACTCCACCGTCGGCGCACCGGCGGCGGCGCCCGCGAGCGCCGCGGCGGGCGGCCCGGGCGAGCGTGCATCCGCACATTCGGCAGCCCCCGCCGGCATCGCCGGCGCGCCGCGCGAGGGCACGGCCGGCTCGCCTCTGGCCGGCTCTCCGGCGCCTCCGGCGATCGCCCATGCGGCCGGCGCCGCATCGGCTGCATCGCGGGATGAGGCGTCCGCGTCCCCGGAGGGCACGGCCTCGGCACTCGGCGCCGCGATGGCCGGCCCGCGCTCGAGCGGCGCCGCAAGCGGCAGCGCCAGCGCCGCGGAAGCCGCGGACGCGCGCGCCGGCACCGGGGCGACGCGCGCGCGCGAAACGGCCGCGCGGCCGCCGCCCGAGGCCGCGGGTGACCGGCGCGAGCGCGCTCGCGAGCGCGACGAGCCGGCGCCGGCGCGGCGCGCCGCCTCCGCCGGGCGGCAGACGGGCCGGGCGGAACCCGGCGAGCGCTCCCGCGAAGCCGCCCGCCGGCAATCCGCCCGGGAGGCGGTCGATCGGTCGCGCGAGCCGACCGCTCGCGAACGCCCGGCCCTGCGGCCGCCCGCCGGATCGGTGCACAAAGCGGTCGGCGCGCGGCCGGGTGACGATCCGGCGCCGGTGGGCGATCGCGGTCGCCGGGCGGCCGGAGGCGACGCCGGGTTCGTCACGGTCGACGCGCGGCCGTACGCGACGATCTGGATCGACGGCGAGCGCGCGGGCGACACCCCCGTGATCCGCTACCGGGTCGCCCCCGGCGACCACCGGCTGCGCGCGCGTTGGGCCGACGGGCGCGCCGGGGAGTGGACCGTACACGTCGAGCCGGGGCAGACGCTGCGGCGGCGCGTCAACCCGGGTCCGTAACCGCCATGGCACGTTCGCATCCGCTGTCGCGTTCGCTGTCGTGCACGTCGCCTCGGCGCCCGCGCGCGGCCGTGGCCGGCTGCTCGCCACGCCGGCGGGCACTCGCCGCCGCCGTGTTCGCGGCGTGCATCGCGCCCGCGGCGGCCGTGGCCAACCCGCGGCTCGACGCAGCGCGGGAGGCGCTCGACGCGCTCGACTTCGACGCGGCGCGGACTGCGCTGGACGCGGCCCTTCGCACCGGCGACAACGACCCGGCGGTCGTCGCTCGCATTCACGGGCTGGCTGGCCAGGTCGCCGCGGCGTTCGGCGACGTCGACGGCGCGGCCCATCACTTTCGCGCCTGGCTGTCGCTCGCGCCGGGCGCGCGCCTTCCGCCGGGTCTCGCCCCGCGGTTCGTCGACGCGTTCGAGCGGGCGCGGAGCGAGCTGGGCGGCCGCGCCCTCGCGATCAGGGTTCGGCCGCTGCGTCCCGGCGACACGCGCGTGGTCGCGATCGTGACGGCCGACCCGGCGAGGCTCGTCGCCGGGGTGCGCGTGCGCTATCGCACGGCCGGCGGCGCCGTCCGCGTCATCGAGGTGCTCGGCGATCGCCGGTTTTCGGTGCCGCTCGGCTCAGTCCCCGCGGGCCCGGTGCACGTCGCGGCCATCGATCGGTGGGGCAATCGCCTTGCGGAGGCCCACCAGCGCGTCGCGCCCCCGGTCCGCCGCGTCCCCCTACGCGACGCGGGCGCGCGCCGCCGGCCGCTGTACGCGCGCGGCGGCGCGTGGGCGATCGTCGCGGTCGGCTTCGGCGGGGCCGGCGCGTACTACGGGCTCGCGGCGCGGCGCGACGGCGACGCGATCCGCGCCATGCTCGCCGACCCCGACCGGTACGACGAGGACCGCGCCCGCGCGCTGCGCGCCCGTGGCCGCCGCAGCGCGTTGGTGGCCAACGTCAACTTCGGCGCCGCGGCCGCGGCGGCGATCGTGGCGACCGTGCTGTGGTTGCGCGACGACGAACCCGACGAGCCGCGCGGCGTGCGGATCGAGCCGACCGCGGCGGGCGCGACGGTGACGTGGACGGCGCGGTTCTGACGCCGGCGGCACCGCGCCGCTGCCGCCGACTGCGACGCACCACGCCGCGGCGGTGACCGCGCGGGACGGCGCCGCGATCCGCCGCCGCCTACGTCACGCAAGCTCGCCGGCGCCGCGCGCGGGCGACGACCCGCCGCGCTACCCGCCGGCGCCGTGCGCGCGGGCGACGACCCGCCGCGCTACTCGCCCAGGTCCGCGGCGAACGCGGCGGTCACGTTGGCCGGATTGCCCCACCGCGCCTTGCGCCAGCGCGCGTTGTAGGCGCGCAACAGCCACAGCGCGTCTTCGACCGCGCGGCGCGCGATCGGCCGCTCATCGGCGACATTGTGCTGTTCGAGCGGGTCGGCCTCCACGTCGTACAGTTCCGCTTTCGCGCCGCCGGCGACGTGAACCTTCCACCTCCCCAGCCGGCCGGCGTGCACGTTTTCGTAGTGGCTCGCGAAGGCAAGCCTCGGGTAGCCGCGCCCGACTCCCTGAGCGAGCGGCAATAGCGACGCCCCTTGCCATGATTCGTCCGGCGCGACGCCGAGCGCGTCAGCGATCGTCGGCACGATGTCGATGCCCTCGACCGCTTCGTCGATTGCTCCGGCCGGTACGAGCGGCGGATAGTAGACGACCAACGGGACGTGGACGAGCGCCTCGCGCACGCTCACGCCGTGGCCGATCTTGCCGTTCTCGAGCAGCTCGTCGCCGTGGTCGGCCGTCAGGATGACCATGGTCTGGTCGCGGATGCCCCACGCGTCGAGCGTGTCGAACAGCCTGCCGACGAGCGCGTCCTGGTACGACACGTTCGAGTCGTACAGCGCGCGGAGACGGTCGATGTCGCGCGGCGACGGCTTGATCGCGCCGGCCGCGATCTTGCCGACGTCGCCGCCGGACGCCATCTTGTCGAACCGGCCGCGGTACGGCTCCGGGTCGTAGCGGGAGATCCACGGCTCCTTGGCTCGCCACGACACGTGCGTGTCGATGGTGCCGAGATAAAGCAGCCACGGCTCGCGGCGCCCTTCGACCGTCGCGAGCCCGCGCGCCAGGATGTCCTCGCCGGACAGGCCGCCGCCTTCGTGAATGTGGTTGCGGAAGACGTCCCAGTCGTCGCCGAACCCCCACTTGCGCGCAATGTAGCCGTTGCCGGTCTCCCCGCTCGCGTACAGCCCGGCCTTCTTCGCCAGCTCGTCGACCGTGAACCACCTGTCGGCCAGCTTCGCCTTGGGCGACAGCATGTCGTGGACCACCGGGTACAGCGACGACCACATCGACGCGTGGGACACGCGCGACTCGTTGCCTTGCACGTAGGCCTGGCGGAACACCGCGGCCTCGGTCGCCAGCCGGTCGAAGTGGGGTGTCTCGGGCCGCGCCTTCGGATTGATGATGCGCAGCCGGTCGGCGCGCAGCGAGTCCATGATCCACAGGATCACGTACCGCGGCGGCGGTCCGGTTCGCGTCGCGGGTGCGGGGCCGGGCACCGTGAGATCGGCGCGGGGCAGCCGCGCGCGCGCGCAGCCGCCGAGGGTCAGGTCCAGGCGCACGGCCTCGCCGGCCAGCGCCGACAGATCGACCGCGCCGCCGCCGTCCGTGACGGCGCCGCGGACCGGCTCGCCGCGGTCCGCGTGCGCCACGACGTTGATGGTGCAACCAGGTCCGGCGCCGTCGATGACGAGCGCGCCGCCGTCGGGCACGACGACATACCAGGCGAGCCCGCGGTCGGCGGTGAGCTCGAGCCCGGCCGGTCCGCCGAGCGGCGCGGACTCGTCGTACGGGCGAGCGCCGCCCACCTGCCACCACGCGAACGCGAATCCCCCGCGCCGCGCGCCGAACAGGGCCAGCTCGTTTTCGCCCGCGCGCAGCCGGCCGGCCGGCACCGCGAACGCGGCGGTCGACCACCCGGCCGGCACGTCGACCGTCGCGGCGTCGGCACCGTTGACGCGCAGGGTCGCGGGCCCACCGCGATCGGCGTGGACGCGCACCCACACCTGGGCGGCGGCGGTGGCCTGCTCGCGCGACAGCGGCACGCGCAGCGACAGCACGTCGCCGCGGGGCCGCGCCGCGCGCTCGCCCGCCACGTCGACCGCGAGGTCGGCCGGCAGGTCGCTCTTGCGGAAGCGCAGGTATTTGGCCGCGCGGTGTGAGCCGAGCGGCACCCACAGGCCGCCCGCGAACGTCGCGTGGGCCGCCAGCCGGTTGTCGATCAGCGAGTAGACGGCGTGCTCGACGCGGCGGGGCGCCGCGGAACGCGCGGCCGGAGCCGCCGCCGCGCTCGGGGCGCGCGCGGCCGGGGGCGCACCTTGCGCGTCGGAATCGCCGCAGCCGACCCCGGCCGCGGCCACCGCCGCGGCGATCGCGACCCAGCGGGGCCGCGCCGTGCGCCGCCCGGGGCGCCCGAGCGCGCTGCCGCGCGACGGGGCGAGCAGGGCGGGGCGAGTCGGGCACACCAGATGGCTCCCGGTGACCGGGGACGCTCGCCGCGATGCGGCGCGGGACTCCTCGGTCACGACCGAGGAGGAACGGCTCGGCGCTCCGGCACACGTCGGCCGGACCGTGACACCGCGATGTCGTCTGTCCACATCCGTCCCCTAGCACACTCGGTGCGCGTGCGTGTAGCAATTGAAGCGGCCGGCGCGCACGAACCCACACAGGGTGACCCCGAACTCCCGGGCCAGGTCCACCGCCGCGGTGCTCGGCGCCGACACCGCGGCCACGAGCGGAACGCGGGCCGCGATCGCCTTTTGGACGATCTCGAACGACAGCCGTCCCGACACGCACAGCAGCGCGTCGGTCGCCGGCAGGCGACCGGCCGCGAGCGCCCAGCCCACGACCTTGTCGACCGCGTTGTGCCGGCCGACGTCCTCGCGGCCGACCCACAGGTTTCCCTCGGGCGAAAACAGGCCGGCCGCGTGCAGTCCGCCGGTGCAGTCGAACACCGATTGTTGCGCGCGCAGCGCGTCCGGCAACGCCGCGACGACGTCCGCCGGCACGCGCACCGCCGACTCGATCGGCGCCGCGCGCACCCGCAGCGACTCGATCGACACCTTGCCGCACACGCCGCAACTCGATGTCGCGAACGTGCTGCGCTCGGGCAGCCGCGTGCGCGCGAGCGGGCTGCGCAGGTGCACGTCGACGATGTCGTCGGCGATCCGCTCGAACCGC
>RFGE01000283.1 GCA_003696105.1 Deltaproteobacteria bacterium
CTGCCCTGCGCGCATTGTGACCGGCCGGGCGCGCGGCGGCGCAACCGGGACGGACGACGATCGCCGTCGCCCGCACCGGCATCGGCGCGCGGGCGCGCGCGACGCGAACAGACGACATCGCCCGCTGCCCCGGCGTCCGTCCCGGTCGCGGAGCGGCGCGAGGCCGGCCCCGATGTCGCGCGCGGTCCACGAGGCGGTTGCGTATCGGCGCGCCCGCGAGGTTGCGGGATGCGACCCGTGGTTCGGCGCAGGCCCGCAGCGCACGAGGGCGCGTATCCACATACGGAACCGAAGGGCGCCAGGACGGACGCCGAAGATCGCCCGCGATCGCGACCGCAGCCAGCGGCTATGCGCGACCGCCTCCCAGGTCTTCCCAATAGAAGATCGTGATCGTGATGCAGTGGAACGCCTCGTCGCTCGACTGAGTGACGACCGCGTCGACCGGCTCGATTTCGGGGTGCGACTGGAGCCAGGCGGTGATCTTTTCTCCCAATGCGTCCCTGTCTCCCACCATCGTCGCCGAGAACACCTTCACGCCGTTGAACGGCTTGCCAGACGCCCTCCCCAGGCGGCCGACGCCGCTATGAGGTTGGCTTTGCAGAGGAAACTCCTGTTGTGGCTCGAGGTTACTGCGCGGAATGCTCTTTTATGATTTGCTTGACCTCGTCGTCAGTCAATACGCGATTCCCGCGTTTTGCCGCCGTCAAGATCGTCTTGACCAGATCGGGGGTGGGCTCGTACCCGCGTTTTTGCAGCCAGTAGACGACGTTGGACTCGCCCGAATAGTGGCCGATCTCGATCTCCTGCTCCTTGCCGAACATCGACGCCGGAACGCCTGAATAGATGCGATCGGCGAGCCAGGCGTCGCCCTTGCGTTCGGCCTTGATGATCGCGGCGGCGTGGACGCCGGTCGCCGTGCGGAACGCGTCGCTGCCGGCGAGCGGATACTGGGGATGGATGGGCACGCGCGTGGCCTGGGACGCGACCTTGCACCAAAGGAGCAGCTTCGACAGATCCCGGTCGGGCAGCTCGCCGAGCAGCTTCAGGTTCAGCAGAATCTGGTCGAGCGAGGCGTTGCCGACGCGCTCGCCGATGCCGAGCGCCGTCCCGTGGACGCGGTCCGCGCCGTACTCGATCGCGAAGATCGCGTTGGCAACGCCGAGCCCCCGGTCGTTGTGGCCGTGCCAGTCGATGCCGACGTCAGGGCGGCCCATGCCGTCGAGGAGGTTGCGCGTCCACGTGAGCAGGTTGCGCAGGCCGTCGGGAGTCGCGTGGCCGACCGTGTCGCACAGACACAGCCGGTGCGCGCCGGCGTCGACGGCGTTGCGGAACAGCCGGTCGAGCACGTCCGGCCGCGATCGCGTCGTGTCCTCGGTGACGTAGGTGACCGGCAGGTCGTAGCGGACCGCGAGTTCCATGGCCGTGCGCGTGCGCTCGAGCATCAGGTCCAGGTCCCAGTCCTCGGCGTACTGCCGGATCGGCGACGACCCGATGAACGCCATCACCTCGATCGGCACGCCGACCTTCTGCGAGATGTCGATGATGGCCTGGATGTCGTTGACGTGGGTGCGCGCGGCGCAGGCGAGCCGGATCGGCAGCTTGTTGTCGCGCGCGTAGGTCGCCAGCGTCGTGCAGTCCTCGACCGCGCGCGGGCCGGCGCCCGGCAGCCCGATGTCGATGTGGTCGATCCCGAGGTCGCTCGCGATTTGCAGGAGCTTGATCTTGTCTTCGATGTTCGGATCGACCACCGACGGCGACTGAATTCCGTCTCGCAGCGTCTCGTCGAAGAATGTGATCGTCCGCTTCGGTGCGAGGCCGTGGAACTTGCCGACGCTGTTCCAATCGTAGATGAGGTCGCTCTCGGTCAGCCCATCCGTGTGCGCCATGCGGTCGAAATAACACGTCCCCTCGACCCGAACAAACCCCGTTTGGATGGCGCAGCGCGTCACCGGGCGACGACGCGCGTCACACGTCGATCGACAGCCCGAGGTGCCCGCGAAGTCCGGAAAACTCTGACGACAGCGCGTAGTCGACCAACTCCGCCGCGCGGTCGACGGCGCCCTCGTCGGCGATGAACCGCGCGGCCACCGGAAGGTCGCCGCAGAACAACAGGCCCGCGCGGTCGGCGGTGCGCGCGAGGCTGCGCTGCCAGGCCGACAGGTTGATCGAGCGCCGGCCGCGGACGAGGTCGAGCACGAGCGCGTGGATTCGGTCGCGCGTGCGGGCGGCCATCTGGTGGACCGCCTCGGCGACTTGGTCCGCGAACGCGGCCGAGTGGGCGTCCATGTCGCCTGGGATCACGGCCGACGGGGCCGCGCTGCGCAGCGCACCCAGCAGTCCGAGTTTGAGCGCGGTGCCGGGCCGCGAGCCGCCGAGCGCTCGCCCCGGCCGCAGGTACGTCATCGCGCGACCGAGGCGAAACGCCAGCTCGAGGCGTTCGGGTGCGGCCAGCACGTCGTCTCCGACGATCAGCACCGGCGGGTCCACCGCGCCGACGTGCACCTCGCGGTCGAAGTCGGTCCGCACGTGCACGGCCGGCTCGAGCACGCCGAGTGCGTGGGCGATGTAGGCGCGCACGCGCGTGAACTCCGGGGGCAGGTCGGCGTCCGCCACCGCGGTGGCGTCGTCGAGATCGAGATCGGCGGGTGTCAGCGGCGCGACGGCCGCGTAGATCGGTGAGAGCAGGTCGAACAGTTCGCCGATCCGCCGGTCGTCGTCCGGGTGCGCGAGCAGCGACCACGCGGAGGCGTCGACCGGCCGTTGCGCGCGGATGACGAACCGCGGGCGAAACCGCCGGTACATTTCGGTCGCGACGTCGTCGGCCTGGTGGCGCGCGACCAGCGCCGACGCGGCCAGATAGGCGGCGTCCCATGCACCGGCATCCTGCGCGGCCCGGAGCCACGCGTGACCGGCTGCCGCGTCATCCGGCCGCGCGAGCCAGCGCTCGCGCGCGGCGCGAATGCGTTCCGAGTCGGAGTCGACTCCGCCGAGCGCGGCGAGCATCGCTTTGGCATCGGCATCTGCCGGTGCGAGGCGAAGCGCCGATTCGCACGCCGTTCGGGCATGGGCGGTATCCCCAAGTTCGATATACAACTTTGCGAGCTGCCGCCACACGCGCGCTTCGAGTTCCGGAAGGCGCAGCGACGCCATGCGGTGCAGCAGCTTGCGGAACGTCCGTTCGAGCGGCCGCAGTTCGCCGCGGCGCCGGCGGCATTCGGCCAGCGGTGCAAGCGCGTCGATGCGCCGCGGGTCGCGGTCGAGCGCGCGTTCGAGGTGAAAGATCGCTTCGACGTCGTCTGCTCCGAGCGCCGCGGTGATGCGACCCTTGTATTCATGTGCGAGCGCGTGATCCGCGTCCATTTCGAGCGCGGCGTTCAAGTCCCGCCGCGCGGCATCGGCGGATCGATCGGTGCGCCCACCTGCAACGAACCGCGCCCAGCCGAGCGTCGCACGGTAATCCGGTTCGGTGGGGGCAGCAGCCACCGCTTTTTCGAGTCGCGCAACTGCGGCGGCGGCGTCGCCGGCCTCGAGGTGGGCGACGCCGGCCTTGAACGCCAGTTCGGCGTCGACCGAGGGCGCGCTCGGCCCGAGATCGCCGCCCGCGAGTTCCGCATCGTAGCGGCGGCGGCGCTCGTCGTCGAGTAACGTTTCGCGCGCCGCCTCGTAGCGGCGATGGAGGTCCTCGAGTTTGGCGTAATCCCGGCCGAGGTCGAAACGCGCGTACCACTCGAGGGAAAACCGCTGTTTTCGCTCGACGACCGCGGCGGCGATCGTCGACGCGTCCGCCGTGCGCGGGACATCCAGCACCGTGTAGTGGTCGGCGCCCTGCACGCGCAGGTACTCCTCGACGAGCTTGCGCCGGGCGCTCGCGTGCTCGCTGCGCCGGCCGACATCCGCTGCACCCGGCGCGGCGTTCCCGATGTCGACGTCCGACACGTCGACGACGCCACTTTCCTCGTCGACGAGTTCCTCGGGCACGGCGTCGTCGACGACCGCGAGCGGCTGCGATCCGAGGCGCGTGACCTCGGTGCCGTCACCGAACAGCGCCGCGTACAAGTCATCGCCGGACACCTCCTCGTCCGACGGCTCGTCGTCCGCGACTGCGAAGCGGCGCGACTGGGTCTGCTCCGCGAGCGCCGCGAGCGACGGCGCCGACTCAGCGCTGTCCAGCGTCACCGCGACGGCGCCCGGCTCGGCGGTCGGATCGCCGGCGTCCTCGACCTCGATCAGCCCGGCTCGCGCGAGCGCGTCGACCGCGAGTTCCGCATCGGCCAGCGGCACGCCGGCGCGTACCAGCGCGTGCAACGACGTGCCGTCGGCCCACGCGTCGGCGAATGCGCTGCCCAGCAGGCGCCGGAAACGCGGCGCCAGCTGGCGGCCGCGCGCGGTGAGTCGGAGCGAAGCCAAGCGGTGCGGCGCCCATTGGCGTGATACGGCGGAGCGGTCGGCCGTGTCCATCAGGCCGCGAAGGACGATCTGCTCGACATCCAGCGGATCGCCGCCCGCGTGCGCGCTGGCGTCCGGCTCGAACGACCACGTCCCGTCCGGCCAGCGCAGCGATCGGGCGATCTTGAACCGCACCTGCGCCGCGAGCAGTTCGACGAGGCGGACCGAGTCGAGCACGCCGGAACTCACCAGCGCCTCGCCGAGCCGAGATCCGGTTCGGGCGGCGCGCTCGAGGGCGTCGCGGTGCTGGGTGTCGTCGATCGCGCCGATCCGCACGAGAAAGTGACCGAGCGTCTCCTCGCGCGCGTTCGACGATGCGGCGACGGGGTGGCCCATGACGAGGTCGACGGTCTTGCGGACGCCGCCCCGCTCGATGGTCAGGCGCCCCGTCGCGCGCTCGGCGAGCAAGTCGAGCAGCAGGCGGGGCAGCGGGGTGTCGACCAGGCTGCCGGAGCGCGGCACGGGAGCCGCGGCGCGGGCCGCTTGCGCGCGGCGAGACGCCGGATCCACCCCCAGCGCCCGGGCGACCGCGGCCACGAGATCCTTGACCTGATACGGCTTGGCGTACAGTTCCGCGCGAAAATCGGCGCGCAGCCGCTGCGCGATGGCGGCATCGCGGTACACGCCGCTCACGACGAACAGCGCCGGCACGTCGCCGCCGGCGTGGGCGCGGATGCGCTTGCACAGCTCGAACCCGTCGACGCGCGGCATCAGCAGGTCCGCGACGACCACGTCGGGGCGGTGCGCGCAGAACGCGTCGAACCCTTCCTGGCCGTCCGACGCGGTGACGACTGTCGGGCGGAGGGACCGAAACAGGCGGTCCTGGCGGAAGATCGCCTCGAGTACGTTGCGCGTATACCGGTCGTCGTCGACGATGAGGATGGTCTTCGCCATGGCCCCGGCTCGCGCGCCGCGGCAAGCGGTGCGCGCGATCAGGATATCACTCGGCGACGTGGCATGCGGCCACGTGCCCCGGGCGAATCTCGCGCAGCGGCGGCGGCGTGTCGTAACACGCTTCCGGCTTGTCCTTGATCGGACACCGCGGGTGAAACGGACAACCCGGCGGTGGGTTCATCGGGCTCGGCACGTCGCCCTCGAGCACGATCCGCTTGCGGCCCGTCTTGCGCTTCGGATCGGGCAGCGGAACCGCCGACAGCAACGCCTGGGTGTAGGGGTGGGCGGGGCTGGCGTAGATCGCGTCGGCGGGAGCGAGTTCGACGATTTTGCCGAGGTACATGACCGCGACGCGGTCGCAGATGTGCTGGACGACCTTCAGGTCGTGCGAGATGAACAGGTAGGTGAGGTTCTCGTCGCGCTGCAGGTCCTGCAGCAGATTGACGATCTGCGCCTGAATCGACACGTCGAGCGCCGAGATCGGCTCGTCGCACACGATGAACCGCGGCCGCACGGCGAGAGCGCGCGCGATGCCGACGCGCTGGCGTTGGCCGCCCGAGAACTCGTGCGGATACTTGCGGGCCGCGTCGGCCGGCAGCCCCACCTTGTCGAGCAATTCGGCGATGCGTGCGTCGCGCTCGGCGCGCGACGAGGCCAGCGCGTGGATGTCGATCGGCTCGGCCAGGGCCATTCCGACCGTCATGCGCGGGTTGAGCGACGCGTACGGGTCCTGGAAGATCATCTGCATCTCGCGCCGGATCGGCCGCAGGGCGCGCGCGTCGAGCCGCGTGATGTCGCGGCCGGCGAACCGGATCGAACCATCGGTCGGATCGAGCAGGCGCAACACCGTGCGCCCGAGGGTCGACTTGCCGCAGCCGGACTCGCCGACGAGGCCGAGCGTCTCGCCCTCGACGATATCGAGTGACACCCCGTCGACGGCGCGCACGGTCGCACGCTTGCGCGTGAGTGCGCGGCGCAGCGGTCCCACGCCGTCATCGGGGCCCCACGGCGCGGTCTGCGCGAAGTGCTTCTTGACGTCGCGGATCTCGACGAGCACGGTCACGTCGCCGCCTCCACCGGGTAGTGGCACCGCACGTCGCTCTTGCCGAATCGGACCAGCCGCGGCTCCTGCTCGCGGCACTTGGGCTGCACGGCGTCACATCGATCCTGAAACTTGCAACCCTCGGGCAGCGCGTAAAGCGGCGGGACCATCCCGCGGATCTCCTGCAGTCGACGGCGCCCGGTACGCTCGCCGCCGCCGGCGCTACCGGCCTCGCCGCCAGCAAAGCTCGGCACGGACCGCAGGAGGCCCGCCGTGTAGTGGTGGCGCGGTGCCGAGAACAGGTCTTCGGTGCGGGCGCGCTCGACGACCCGGCCGGCGTACATCACGACCACCTGCTCGCACACCTCCGCGACGACGCCGAGGTCATGGGTGATGAGCAAAATGCTCATGCCGAACTCGCGCTGCAGGCCGGCGAGCAGTTCGAGGATCTGCGCCTGGATGGTGACATCGAGCGCGGTGGTCGGCTCGTCCGCGATGAGCAGGTCCGGCTCGCACGCGAGCGCCATCGCGATCATCACGCGCTGCCGCATGCCACCCGACATCTGGTGCGGGTAGTTGCGCACGCGCTCCTCCGGGGAGGGGATGCCCACCTTGCGGAACATGTCGACCGCGACCTGTAATGCCTCGCGCTTCGTCTTGCCCTGGTGCAGCCGTACCGCTTCGGCCACCTGATCGCCAGCGGTGAACACCGGGTTGAGTGAGGTCATCGGTTCCTGGAAGATCATCGAGATCTGGTTGCCGCGAATCGCGCGCATCTCTGCCTCGGACAGCGCGAGCAGGTCCTTGCCGCGGTATCGCACCGCGCCGGCCGCGATGCGTCCCGGCGGGTTCGGGATCAGCCGCATCACGCTCAGCGCGGTGACCGATTTGCCGCAGCCGCTTTCGCCGACGACGCCGACCGTCGTGCCGGCCGGGATCGAGAACGACACGCCGTCGACGGCCGTGACGATGCCGTGCTCGGTGCTGAACTGGGTGACGAGGCCGTCGATCTCCAGCAGCGGGGGTGATTCGGTCGCGCTCATCCGCCGACGGACCGTAGCACAGTGCCGAGGGAACGCGCGCGCCGGCGGTCGCGGCGGACGTCGCCGGCCCGCGCAGGCTCACGGCGCGTCGGCCGCGCACTCCGGCAGGCCCGGCGGGATGTCGAGGTCGAACTTGTCGGGCGGCAGGTCCACGTTGAACGCGCGGTCCTTCCATACGACCAGCAGGTCCGCCTTGCGCTTGGGCTGCTCGAATTTGGATTTGCGCGGGGCGCGGACCACGGAGCCGTCGGCGGCGCGCACGTCCTCGAATCCGCGGTGTTCGAGCTTCCACTCGACGTCGCCGCGCGCGTCGTACAACGTCGACGACAGCACGTCGAAGTGGCCGCTTCGTCCGTCGAGTTCGATCCGCTGGCGCCACCGCGCGTCTGCGGTCGCAAGCGTAACGATGGCGCGGCCCTCGTCGCGGTCCCACTCGACGCGCCCGTCGGCGCCGGACACCACGGGGGACGCGCCGACCGCCATCGCGAAGAAGTCGTCCGGCTCCATCGACACCTTGAGCAGCTGCGCAATCGTGGCGGCGGTGCACGGGCCGGCGAGCTGGCAGTTGTTGTTGTAGTCGATCAACTCGTAGCCGACGCCGTCGCACGCCAGATCGACGGCGACGTTGCCGCCGGTCGGATTCTCGGCGTTGAATCGGAGTCGCGCGCCGCGCTTGCCGAGGAGCAACACGGTTCCCTTGATGCGGTCGTCGCCGAGCCAGTAGTCCATCGTCGTCTCGGCGCGAAACGACGAGACCTGCTCGACGTGCCGGCGGATGCGCGCGACCTGGTCGGCGGCCGGCGGCAAGTCGGCCGGCGGGTCGTAGCCGCCGCCACAGCCGGTCGCCGCGGCGACGAGCGCGGTTGCCGCGAGCCGCGCCGCCGGCGCGAGCCACGGCGCGGCCGCCGGACGTGCACGGCGGCGCTCCCCGCGGCTCGCCGATCGGCTTTGCGCGGCCGTCATTGCGGTGTCCACCGCGGCGCTCGCCCCGGCGCCGCGACCGGTGTCCGCCGCGCCGCGGATGCGTTCGACGGCGCGGCGGCGGCCGCATCCGCCGTCATGCCGAGTTGCCACATCAGAAACGCGAGCTGGTCGGCCGCCTTTTCGAGGTTCGCCTTGACCAGGTCGGCGCCGCCGTGCCCCGCGTGGCGCTCGACGCGCAGCAGGTAGGGCCGATCCCCTGTGGCCGCCCACTGAATTGCGGCGACGAACTTGCGCGCGTGCATCGGATCCACCCGGTCGTCGGCGTCGGCCGACATCATCAACAGCGCCGGGTACGCGACGCCCTGTTGGATATGGTGGTAGGGCGAGTAGGCGTAGAGCACCTTGAACTGGTCGGGATCCTCGGCACTGCCGTACTCGGGGATCCAGGTGCGGCCGCTGCCGAACAGGTGATAGCGCACCATGTCGAGCAGCGGCACCGCGCACACCACCGCGCGGAACAGCTCCGGTCGCTGCGTCATGGCGGCTCCGACCAGCAACCCTCCGTTCGACCCGCCCATGATCGCCAGCTTGTCCGGGCTCGTGTAGCCCTCGCGGATCAGGTGCTCGGCCGCGGCGATGAAGTCGTCGAACACATTCTGCTTGTTGGCGAGCATACCGGCGCGGTGCCACTGTTCGCCGAATTCGCCGCCGCCGCGCAGGTTGGCGACCGCGTAGATGCCGCCGTGTTCGACCCAGACGACGGCCGTCGAAGAAAAGTGCGGCGTGAGGCTCACGTTGAATCCTCCGTAGCCGTACAGCAGCGTCGGATGGCTACCGTCGCGCGCGATCCCCTTTTTGTAGACGAGGAACATCGGCACCTTCGTACCGTCCTTCGACTCGAACCACACCTGCTCGACCTCCATTGCGGAGGTGTCGACCGGCACGTCCACTTGCGACCACAGCGTCGGGTTGCCGCGGCGGATCGACGTCTTGAAGATCTGGACCGGCCGATTGAACGACGTGAACGAATAGTACGCTTCGTCGTCGTCCGGCTCGCCCCGCACGCCGGCGGTGCCGATGCCGGGCAGCGCCAGCTTGCGCACGAGCCGGCCGTCGAGACGCCGGATCTCCACGTCGGAATACGCGTTGCGGAGGTAGTGCAGCACGAGATGGCCTCCGACGATCTGCGCCGACGACAACGTCGCATCGGCCTGCGGGACGATCTCCTTCCACTTGGCGCGCTGCGGCCGGCGCGCGTCGCCGACGAACAGACGATAGCGCGGGGCGCCTTCGTCGGTGCGGATGTACAGCTTGTTCTTCCACACGTCGACGCCGTACTTTGCGTCCTGGCCGTAGACGATTGGCAAGAAGCCACGGCGGATCGCCTCGCGGCGAATGCGTTCGCGTGGCGGGAGGTCGTCGGTGGCCGGTTCGGTCGGCCGACGTCGGACGCGCTTGCGCAGGTCTTTGATGTAGACGTCGTTCGCGTTCCATCCGTGGGAGGCGTACAGCACCAACCAGCGACCGTCGCGGGATACGTCGGCGCCGATCCACATCTGCGGATTGCCGGTGTGCGGGAACACGACTTCGTCGGTGCTCGGGTCCGTTCCGAGGCGGTGGAAGCGGACCTCCTGATAACCCGGCCGCTCCGCGACGGGGATGTTCGGATCCGTCGGCAGATACGTGTAGTAGAACCCGTCACCCTTCGGCGTCCACGACGCGCTGGCGTACTTCGCGCCCTCGATCACGTCGACCTCGGAGTCCTTGCCGGTCGCGACGTCGCGCACGTACATCACCGATTCGTCGGCGTTGTTCTGCTTGCGCTTGTAGGCGACCTTGGTGCCGTCGTAGCTCGGGTACCAGCCACCGAGGGACACGCTGCCGTCTTCGCTCCACTGATTGGGATCGAGTAGCGCGCGTTCGGCGGCGCCCGCGCGATCCTGAACGTAGACGATCGCCTTTTCGCGGTCCTTGTGGCGGCGCGTGTAGAAGTAGCGGCCGCCGCGCTTGACCGGCGCGGACTGGTAGTCGATGTACAACAGTTCGCGCAGTCGCGAGACGAGTTCGGCGCGCACCGGCAGCGCGGCGAGCGTCTTGCGCGCGAGCGCGTCGTTGGCGTCGACCCAACTGCGAGTGCGCGGGTCGTTCGGGTCCTCGAGCCAGCGGTAGGGGTCGGGCACCGGTACGCCGTGCCAGTCGTCGACCACGTCCTCGCGCGGCGCCGGCGGGTACTTGGGGGCGCCGACGATGGTCTCTGCCGGGATGTCGATGGTACGCGGCGTGCCGGCCGTGGCCGGCGCGGCCGGCGGTGCGGCCGGCGCCGCGGGAGGCTGCGCGCGGCCCCCGCACCCGGCGAGGGCGATGCACAGCGCTGCGACCAGAAATTCGTGCGTGCGCATGCCGTGACGCTAGCCCGGAAGCGCGATCCGCGCCAGCGGCCGCGGCCACAGTCCAGTGGCTCGCGGCACGCCGCGCCGGGCATCAGGCGTGGCCGCGCACGGCCAACTCCGCGCACAAAAACGCGTAGGTGTCCGCGAGCTGCTCGATGTCCTGGCGCAGCCGGTCGGCGCCGCCGTGGCCGGCGTGGCGTTCGATGCGCAGTAGCACCGGGCGGCGGGAAGACGTCGCCCGCTGGACGGCCGCGACGAACTTGCGCGCGTGCATCGGATCGACGCGGTCGTCGCTGTCGGCCGACAGCATCAGCAGCGCCGGATAGGCGACGCCGTCCCGCACGTGGTGGTAGGGCGAGTACGCGACCAGCCAGCGGAATGCGTCCGGGTCGTCGGGGTCGCCGTACTCGGGGATCCAGGTGCGGCCGCTGCCGAACCGGTGATAGCGCACCATGTCGAGCAGCGGCACCGCGCACACCACGGCGCGGAACAGCTCCGGCCGCTGCGTCATCGCCGCGCCCACGAGCAGCCCGCCGTTGGAGCCGCCGCGAATCGCGAGCCGTTCGGGGCGGGTGTAGCCCTCGCGAATCAGGTGTTCGGCTGCGGCGATGAAGTCGTCGAACACGGTCTGTTTGCGGTCGAGCATGCCGGCGCGGTGCCAGGCCTCGCCGTACTCGCCGCCGCCGCGCAGGTTGGGGATCGCGTAGACGCCGCCGCGCTCGAGCCATGCGATCAGCGACGGCGAAAACACCGGCGACAGCGATACGTTGAACCCGCCGTAGCCGTACAGCACGGTCGGGTTGTCGCCCGTGCGCGCGAGGTCGCGTCTGCGGATCACGAACATCGACACGCGCGTGCCGTCGGCGGACGGGTACCACACTTGATCGACGGTGTAGTCGGACGTGTCCGCCGGGAAGTCGACGCGCGCCCACACCTGCGTCGCGCCGGTGCGGACCGACGCGCGCATCACGCGCGGCGGATCGACGAACGAGCTGTATGTGAAGTAGGCGTCGTCGTCCTCCTCGTCTCCCGTGACCGCTTCCACCGTGCCGAGGCCGGGCAATTCGACCTCGTGCATCTGCGTGCCGTCGACCGACCAGATCTGCAGCGCGCTGGCGGCGTTGCGCAGTCGGCACACCACCAGGCGGCCGCCGATGACCTGCATCGATTCAATCGTGGCGTCGGATTCCGGAACGATCTCGCGCCACGCATCCCGGGCGAGGCGGGCGGCTTCGGCGCACAGCACGCGGTAGCGCGGCGCGTCCTCGTCGGTGAGGATGTACAGGCGGCCGCGGTAGGCGTGGACCCAGTAGTTGGCGTCGCGCCCTTCGACGAGCGGGACGAGCGGTCCGCCGGCGGCGAGGTCCTGTACGTACACGTCCGTCGATCGCCAGCCGTGCATGACGGTGACGACGAGCAACTGGCCGTCGCGGGACACGGACGCACCGACGAACCGCTGGGGGTCGCCAGACGCGGGCACGACGATCCGGTCGCGGCTCGGGTCGCCGCCGACCTCGTGGAAGCGGATCTCGGCGTGACCGGGGCGCTCGGACGGGTCGATGCCGGCGTCGGCGGGCGGCACCCACGTGTAGTAGAAGCCGGAGCCGTCTGGCAGCCACGCCGGCTGCGCGTAGCGAGCGCCGGGGATCACGTCGGGGCGATCTCGACCGGTGGCCACGTCGCGGACGAACAGCGTCGCTTCGTCGGCGGCGTTCTCGCGGCGCGCGTACGCGACGAGCCGCCCGTCCGGGCTCGGCACCCATACGCCGAGCGACGTGCGGCCGTCGTCGCTCCACGCGTTCGGGTCGAACAGTACGCGCTCGCCGTCCACGGCGCTGCCGGCAGGCCGCCAGTACACCACCGCCTTGTCGCGGTGTTTGTGACGTCGCGTGTAAAACAGGCGGCCGCCGCGCCGCAGCGGCGGCGACACCGCGTCGTACCGCAGCCGCGCGTCGAGCCGATCGCGCAGGGCGTCGCGGTCGGGCAGCGATGCGAGGTAGCGGCGCGCGAACGCATCTTGCCGGTCGATCCACCGGCGCACCTCGGGCCTCGTCGCGTCTTCGAGCCACCGATAGGGATCGGCGACCTCGACGCCGTGGATGCGGTCGACGCGGAGTTCGCGCCGCGTCGCGGGCGGCCGGTCGAGCCGCCGCGTGCGGCGAGGACGCGCCGGGCGCGGTTTGACGCTCAACGGCGGCGCACCACCACGTTGCCGGCCGAATAACCGGCGCCGAACGAGCAGATCACACCGAGCGCGCCCGACGGCAGGTCGTCGTGGTTTTCGTGGAACGCGATGATCGATCCGGCCGACGCGGTGTTCGCGTACTTGTCGAGCACGATCGGCATCTCCTGGGGAGTCGGCTCGCGGCCCAGCAGGCGCGTCGCGATCAGCCGGTCCATGTTGAGGTTGGCCTGGTGCAACCAGAACCGCGACACCTGAGACACGTCGAGCCCTAGCGACTCGAGGTGCGACCGGATGAACGTGGGCACGAGCGGGACGATGTCTTTGAATACGCGCCGGCCCTGCTGATAGAACAGCTTGTCGTCGTCGAACTGGTGCTCCGGGTCGCAGCGGTTGAGGTAGCCGCCGTTGTTGCGGATGTTCGACGAGTACTTCGACTGCAACCGCGTGCCGAGAATTTCGAACGCGCGGGGATTCTTGGCGCGGTCGACCGGCTCGATCACGAGCGCGGTGCCGGCGTCGCCGAAGATGAAGTGGCTGTCGCGGTCGCGCCAGTTCATGTGTGGCGTACACAGCTCGGGATTGACGAGCAGCACGCACGACGTGTTGCCGGCGCGGATCGCGTCGCAGGCGACCTGGATCGGATAGGTCGCCGACGAGCAGCCTACGCTCATGTCGAACGCGAATCCGCGCGCGCCGATCGCGTCTTGCACCTCCATCGCGATCGCCGGGTACATGCGCTGCAGGTTCGACGCGGCGAGGATGACCATGTCGACCTCCTCGCCGACGCGGCCGGCCATCTCGAGCGCGCCGGTGGCGGCGCGAACCGCGAACTCGCACTGATAGGACATCTCGTCGTCGCGCCGGTCGGGGATGTTGGGGCACAGCCGCTCGGGATCGAGCAGCCCGGTGCGGTCCCACACGTGGCGCAGTTGGATGCCGGACGCCTTGACGATGAACTCCGGGCTCGACTCCAGCAGCGGCTCCCGCTCGCCGCGCGCGATCTCGTCCGCGTACTTGGCGTTTTCTGCGCGCACGTAGGCGTTGAACGCCTCGCACAACTCCTCGTTGGTGATGACCGGCTCGGGGATGAACACCCCGGACCCGGTGATCGCGCAGCCCGTCGTCTTGGCGTGTTGGCTCATGAACCTGCAACCTTACGGAAACCGGCCCCGCGTTCAAGTGGCGAGTGCGCGCGGCCGTGTGAGCGGAGTTCGGTATGGGCGAGCGCGCGGACAACCGGTTGGAATTGCGCGAGGTCGCGCCGGTCGTGCGGGGCGTGCGGCGGCCGGGCGCGCGGCGGTCCGCGCACGTTTTCGCGGCCGGGCGCGGGGGGCGAGCGCGGCCGCCGCCGTTCACCCGCGGCGCTCGAGGTCGGCCAGCGCGGCGCGCAACAGCGCGCTGCCGGGGCTCGCGCGCAGCGCCATCTTCATGTGCAGGATGGCGGACGCCCGGTCGCCGGTGCGCAGCGCGGCCTGGGCGCGCCGGTAGTGGGCCTGCGCCTTCGGGCTCAGCAGCCAAACGGCCTCGGCCTCGCCGGCGCCGGCGGCGTCGGCGCGCGACGCCAGCTCGCGCGTGTAGCGGTCGCGCTCGCGCGGATCGCGCAGCACGCGGTAGGCCTCGGCGATCCGTCCGTAGACGATGTTGAGCCGCTCGTACTGGGCTGCGGTCAGTTCGGCGCGGTGCCGGTCCGGGTGCATGCGCGCCGCCACCGCGTGGTATGCGGCCTGGATCTCGTCGCCGGTCGCGTCGGGAGACACGTCCAGCAGTTCGAAGAAACTCAGCTCGCGCAGCACCGGCTCGACGCGGTCGAGGTACGCGAGCAATTCGCGGGTCTCGGGCTTCATGCGCGCGTTACGCCGGCGCGGGCGCGTCGGGCGCGGGCGTCGCCGACTCCCCGGACGGGGCGCCGATGACGTTGAGATGGATCTCCTGCGCGGCGCCCGTGCGCTCGTCGCGCGCCCGGACGTGCAGGATGCCGTCGGCGTCCACCCGGAACGTCACTTCGATGCGGGTTTCCCCGCGCGGCGCGCTCGGCAGGTTGTCGAGCGTGATCGTGCCGAGCGGTTCGTTGTCCGCGAATCGGCGGCTTTCCCCGCGGCACACGTCGATCACGACCCTCGTCTGGTAGTCGCGGGCGGTCGTGAACATTTTGGTGCGTTCGATCGGGATCGGTGCGTTCTTTTCGAGCAAACGCTCGACGTAGCCGCCGGCCGTGCCGACCGCAAGCGTGGCCGGCGTCACGTCGAGCAGCAGGGCGCGGTTCTCGGTGGCGGCGGTGTTGCCGGTGAGGATCGCGGCTTGCACCGCTGCGCCGTGCGCGACGACTTCGTCGGGGTCGATGTCGATCGCGGGCTCGCGCTGGAAGATGTCGGCTACGCGCGCGCGCACCGCCGGAATGCGGGTGCTGCCGCCGACACACAGTACGTCGCTGATCTGCGCCGGTTCCAGCCCACTGGATGTGAGCACCTGCTGGCACACTTCGGCGGTGCGGTCGATGTAGCCGCTGACGAGGTTTTCGAACTGTTGGCGCGTGATCCGGAACGGCAGCGAGTAGGGGGTGCTGTCGTCGCCGACGATCAGACCCCCGATCGTCCCCTCGGCAACTTCGTTGGACGACAAGTGGCACTTGATCTGTTCGGCCGCCATCATCAGTCGCGTCATGGCGCCGCGGTGGCCGCGCGGGTCCGCACCGGCGCGCGTGGTGAGCTCCGCCGCCAACAGCTCCGCGAGGGCGCGATCGATGTCGTCGCCGCCGAGAAAGAAGTCGCCGCCGGTCGCGATCACCTCGAAGATGTCTCCGCGGATCTTGAGGATGCTCACGTCGAACGTGCCGCCGCCGAAGTCGAACACCGCCACGTGTTCGTCCAGCCGCTGCGCGTAGCCATACGCGAGCGCCGCCGCGGTGGGCTCGTTGACCAGTCGCAGCACGTCGAGGCCGGCGATCACGCCCGCCTCGCGGGTCGCTCGCCGCTGGGCGTCCGAGAAGTTCGCCGGCACGGTGATGACCGCGCGGTCGACCTCGTCGCCGTGCTGGGCCTCGGTGAGCTTGCGCAGGTGGCCGAGCACGAGCGCCGACACTTCGGGCACGGTCATCCGGCGGCCGCGCGCCATGATGATCGGCTGCTGGTTCGGCCCTTCCTCGACCGCGTAGGGCAGCGACGCGAGCGCCAGGCCCACCAGCGGCGCCTTCATGTTCTGGCCGATCAGCCGCTTGGCCGAGTAGATCGTGTGTTGCGGATCGACCGCCCGGCGCGCCCGGGCCTCGTGCCCGACCAGCACGCCGCCCTCCGCCGGGAATGACACGACGGACGGGTGGACGCGCTCGCCGTTCGGCCCCTGCGTGACGACTACGCCGCGGGGCGTGGCCAGCGCGGCGACGGAGTTCGTCGTGCCCAGGTCGATCCCGATCGCGAGACTCATTGTCTGCGACGACTATACAACGATCACGTGGCGTTGATGCCCAGCAGGTCCTTGGCGATGATGCGGCGCTGGATCTGTCCCGTCCCCTCGAAGATGTCGTAGATCTTCGCGTCCCGGTACCATTTCTCCACCGGGTGGCCGGGCTCGAGTGCCTCGTCCCCCAGCAGCGCCATCGCCCGGGTCGTCACCCACTGCGCAGTTCGCGCCGCGTGCGCCTTCGCGATCGACGCGAACCGGACGTTGTCCTGGCGATGGTCGGCCATCCACGCGGCCTTGTGTACGAGCGCGCGCGACGCCTGGATCTCGATGTCCATGTCGGCCAGCGCGAACGCGATGTGCTGGTGGCCCGCCGGCGGCTTGCCGTACAGCGGCTCGCCGGATTCGACGCGGTCGCGCAGCCACTCGAACGCGGCGCGCGCGATGCCCACCGCCTGCGCGGCGACCACGGGTCGGGTCGAGTCGAGCATCTTCTTGGTGTCGGCCAATCCGCCCGCGGCGTCGGGCTTCGCGACGCCGAGCATCATGTCTCTGTGGACGCGGCAGTCCTCGAAGTGGACCTGCGCCGTCTCCGACGCGCGGATGCCGAGCTTGCGCTCTTTTCTGCCCGGCACCAATCCCGGCGTGCCGCGCGGCACGATGAAGCCGCGCACGCCAGCGCGGCCCAGCTCGGGCTGCGTCTGGGCCCACACGACGTAGACCGATGCCGACTGGCCGTTGGTGATCCACTGCTTGCTGCCGTTGATCACGTACTCGTTGCCGTCGAGCCGCGCGCTGGTGGACAGCGACGAGATGTCGCTGCCGGTCGACGGCTCCGACAGCGCCATCGCGGCAACCTTGACGCGGCCGTGCTCGTCGAGGCCGGTGAGCGCGTCGCGGAACACCTGGATCTGTTCGGCCGTGCCCATGCGCGCGACCGGAGCGGCGGCGAGGCCGGAGCCGCCCAGCGCGAGGCAGATGCCGGCGCAGCCCCAGGCGAGCTCCTCGGCAGCGACACACGACATGCGCGCGGACTTCCGCGGCTTGCCGCTGGCCGCGTCGTCACCGGCGATGCCCGCGGCCGGCAGCCCGCCCTTTTGCGCGTCGATCAGGGCGGTCTGCGTCATTCCGAGGTTCTGCGCCTTCTTCATCAGGTCCCACGGCATCGTCTCGTCGCGGTCGTGGATCGGCGCGATCGGACGAATCTCGGACCGGGCGAATGCGCCGAGGATCTGGCGCACGCCCTGCAGCATCGGATCGTCGAAAAAGATGTCCATACAATCCCTCGCGCCGGGCGTCACCCGGCCGCCGGCCCGCGCGCGACCACGCGCTCGAACGCCTCCTCGCCCGCCAGCACCTCGAACGCGCGCGCGTCGCGCATCAGCTTCTCCACAGGGTAGTCGTTGACGAATCCGTAGCCGCCGAAGATCTGCACCGCGTCGATCGTCGCGCGCGATACCGCGCCGGCGGCGAAGTCGCGCGCGCGGGACACCGCGTCCGCCGCGCCGGCGGCGCCCGCGTCGACCTGCCACGCGGCGTGCAGCACCAGCAGGCGCGCGGCGGCGACCCGCGTGTCGTTTTCGTCCTGCAGGCGCGCGATCGACTCGAACGTGCCGATCGGTTGGCCGAACTGGACGCGCTCGGCCGCGTAGGCGGCCGCGTGAGCCATCGCCGCTGCCGCGACGCCGACCGCGCGCGCCGCCAGGTTCAGGCAGTACCAGGTGCGGATTTCGGCGGCCGCCGCGCGCGCCGCGTCGCCGCGCGCGAGCAGCCGGTCGGCCGGCACCGGCGTGCGGTCGCACGCCAGCGTGCCCCACCGCGCCGCGCGCCAGCCCGACGGCACGATCGGGGCGATTTCGGCGTCGGCCGCGGGGACGAGCGCGACCGCGCCGTCCGCGCACACGAGCGCGTGTGCCGCCGCCGCCAGCGCCGGCACCGGACCGGTCGTGCCGGTGATGCGCACGCCGTCGCCGTCCGGCTCGACCGCGAGGCGGCCGCGCCGATCGAACACCGTCGCCGCGACTTCGCCCGCCGCCAGCGACCCCCACAGCTGGTCGCGCGCCGCGTCCGACCCCCAGCGGGCGACCGCGAGCGCCGGCTCGACGTTCGTCTCGAGCAACGCGGCCAGCGCGGCGCAGCCGCGGCCGAGTTCGATCGCGCGCAGCGCGCGGGACAGGTGGGAGTACGCGGCCGCGTCGCCGTCGAGCGTACCGCCGGCCGCCTCGGGCACCGCGTCGGTGCCGAGGCCCAGCTCCGCGGCCGCCGGGCCCAGCGCGTCCGGCGGCGCGCCGGCGCGATCGGCGTCGGACGCCCAGGCCGCCATCTGCTTGTCGACGAAGCGCCGAAGCGTGGCCACCAGGAGTTCCTGCTCGTCGTCGAGGCGGAAGTCCATCGGCCCATGGTAAACGGGAACGCGCGCCCGCGGAACCGCGCTGGGATACACTGATCGCGATGCGAGCCGAGCGCGATGGCGCGGGTGCCGCGGCCGAGCGCGTCCCCGACTACGACTATCTCGTCATCGGGTCGGGCTTCGGCGGCAGCGTGGCGGCGCTGCGTCTCGCCGAGAAGGGCTACTCGGTGGCAGTCGTCGAGATGGGCAAGCGCTGGCGCACCGAGGACTTTCCCAAGTCCAACTGGGACGCCCGCAAGTACCTGTGGATGCCGCGGCTGTTTTTGTACGGCATCCAGCAGCTGTCCCTGTTTCGCGACGTGTTCGTGCTGCACGGCGCCGGCGTCGGCGGCGGCAGCCTGGTGTACGCGAACACGCTGCTCGTGCCGCCGGACGAGGCGTTCGCGGATCCGCGGTGGGGCGAGCGTGACTGGAAGTCCGAACTCGCGCCGCACTACGCCACCGCGCGCCGCATGCTGGGCGCCGTGCGCAACACGCACCTGTCGCCGCCCGACGAGATGCTGCGCGAGGTCGCCGCCGACCTGGGGCGCGCGCACACCTTCCACACCAACGAGGTGGGCGTGTACTTCGGCGAGCCCGGCGTCACCGTGCCGGACCCGTATTTCGGCGGCCGCGGCCCGGCGCGCACCGGCTGCACGCTGTGCGGCGGGTGCATGGTCGGCTGCCGAGTCGGCGCGAAGAACACGCTGGACAAAAACTACCTGCACCTGGCCGAGCAACTCGGCGTCGCGATTCTGCCCGAGACCCGCGCGCTCGAAGTGCGCGCGCGCGGGCCGGGCGGCGACGGCGGCTACGACGTGCGCGTCGAGCGGTCGACCGCCGTGCTGCGCAAGCGCCGGCGGTGGCTGCGCGCGCGCGGCGTCGTGTTCGCGGCGGGCGTGCTCGGCACCGTACCGCTGCTGCTGCGGTCGCGCGAGCGCGGCGGCCTGCCCCGCGTGTCGCAGGCCCTCGGCCGTTACGTTCGCACCAATAGCGAGGCGATCCTCGCGGTGACCACGACGGACCGCGATGCCGAC
Organism: Deltaproteobacteria bacterium; assembly: GCA_003696105.1. NCBI lineage: Bacteria > Pseudomonadati > Myxococcota > Myxococcia > Deltaproteobacteria bacterium. Next base: position 19,747 of record RFGE01000283.1, read on the forward strand.
TACTCGCGCGGCATCGCGATCCAGTCGGGCGCGTTCGTCGACGACCGTACGCACGTCGAGATCGTCCGCTACGGCCGCGGCCAGAGCGCGCTCGGGCTGTTGTCGACGGTGCTCACCGACGGCGGGCCGCCGTGGCCGAGGCCGCTGCGGTTCCTCGCGCAGGTCGTGCGTCACCCGGTTCGGTTTCTGCGGTTGCTGGTGCCATATCGCTGGGCCGAGCGCACCGCGATCTTGCTCGTCATGCAGCCGGTCGACAACTGGCTGCGGCTGCGCCGCCGCCGGCGCCGGCTGTTTCCGCTGCTGCGAACGCTCGACACGGACCGCGGCGACGGGCCGCCGGTGCCGGCGTACCTGCCGATCGCAAACGACGTGGCGCGCCGCATGGCGGCCAAGATGCCGGGCGGCATTCCGCAAAGCGCCATCACGGAAGTCCTGTTCGACGTGCCGACCACCGCGCACATCCTCGGCGGCTGCCCGATCGGCGCCGGGCCGGACGACGGCGTGATCGACGACCGCTGCCGCGTCTTCGGTTACGAGCGGCTGTACGTCGTGGACGGATCGATGATCCCGAGCAACCTCGGCGTCAACCCGAGCCTCACGATCGCGGCGATGGCGGAGCGGGCGATGGCGTTCGTGCCGGAAAAGGCGGAAGACCCCGCGTTTTCGACTTGCGGTGGCGGCGCCACGTGAGTATCTTGCGCAGCCGCTTGTCATCGATGCTCCTGGCGGGGTAGCTCAGTCGGTAGAGCGGGGGTCTCATAAGCCCTGTGTCGACGGTTCAAATCCGTCCCTCGCCACTGCGACGCCGGCCGGCGCGCCGGCCGGTGTCGCGCCGTGCCCTCGCGCGCAGCCCGGCGCCACCGGGGATGGCGCGAGCCCCGCGCCGTCTGGTAGGGTCGGGCTACGGCATTCTGGGCCGTTCACATTCGGGGATCGTCTAATGGTAGGACAGCGGCCTTTGGAGCCGTTTATCGGGGTTCGAATCCCTGTCCCCGAACCAGCGGAATCGTCATGAAGATCGACAAGGAGCGCAAACTCTTCTTCGGCTACAAGATCGACAGCAAGCTGCGCGAGGCGCTCGCGAACGCGACGCCCGGCGACCGGCACTACTTCGAGGATCCGGACTCGGACTTCCTGCGCATCTGCTCCGCCGGCGACGAGCGCTGGATCGGCAAGGTGATGAAATGCGGCATCACCACCGCCGACGTCGAGGACGTGCAGCGCAACGTCGTGTCGATCTTGCGGCGGATCGCCCCCAACATTCGCCACTCGCCGACTCAGGTCAAGATCTTCGCCATCGCCGACGAGACGCCCGAGGCCGACCCTCTGCCGGCCGGCGATCGGCCCGACGACGACGGCGGCCCGTACATCGTGTAGCGTCCGGCCTCCGCGGCCGCCTCGCGCGGCCGGTCACGCGGCCGCGCCGGCCGGTCACGCACCGCGGGTCACGCGGCAGCGCCCGGGTCACGCGGCCGCGCCGGCCAGGAGGCTGTTGCGTATAGGCGCGCCAGCGAGGTTGCGAGATCCGAGGCGCGGTTCGGCGCACGCCCGTAGCGCACGAGGGCGCGTATCCACATACGGTACCGAAGGGCGCGAGGACGTACGCCGAAGATCGCCCGCAGATCGCGACCGCAGCCAGCGGCTATGCGCAACAGCCTCCTAGCTCCCAGGCCAGGCCCCAGCGGATTCCGCGGTCGTTGACGATCAGCTCGTCGGCACCCGCGCGCCGCAGCAACCGCGCGAAGATGGCGGCGCCGGCCGGGATCACGTCGGCGCGCTGCGGCTCCAGCCCCGGCAGCGTGCGCCGGACCGCGACGGTCACCTCGAGGTAGCGGGCGAGCTGGCGTTCGATGGTCGGCAGACCGAGCCGCTGGCCCTGCACCCGGTCGGGCTCGTAGGTGCGAAGGGCCAGCTCCACCGCCGCCAGCGTGGTCGCCGTGCCGGCCACGCCGACGATCGGCGCGCCGCGCGGCACATCGATCGGAGCGAACGCCGCGTCGATGTCGGCGATGAGCGCGCGCACTTCGTCCGGAGCCGGCGGGTCCGAGCGCAGGTGGCGCTCGGCGAGGCGGACCGAGCCGATCGGCACGCTGTGGCGCGCGCGCACGCCGCCGGCGTCGCCGGCGATGATCTCCGTCGATCCGCCGCCGACGTCGGCGACCACGAGCGGCCCGCCGGCCAGCCCCGGCAGCGCCCGGCACGCCGCGGCAAATGCCAGCTCGGCCTCGCGCTCGCCCGAGATCACCTCGATCGGCGCGCCGAGCCGGTCGGCCGCCGGCACGAGCAAGGCGCTGGCGTTGGCCGCTTCGCGCAGGGCTTGCGTCCCGATCGCCGCCACTCGGTCGGCGCCGTGCGCATCGATCTCGGCCCGACACGCGGCCAACGCGTCGAGCGCCCGCGCGACCGCGGCGTCGGCGAGGCGGCCGGTTGCGTCGAGCCCCTCGCCGAGTCGAACGAAGCGGCACGACTCGAACACGCGCGCGAGCTGGTCGCCGCGCCGTTCGGCGACGAGCAGCAGGATCGTGTTCGTGCCGACGTCGACCGCCGCGACCCGAGTCACGGCACCGGCCCCCAGGCCACGTCATCGACGCGGCCGCGGTACACCCGGCGCTGTTTGCCGGTGCCGTCCGCGTTCGCGATGTAGATGCCGCTGCCCTCCGCGCGCCGCGAGGCGAACGCGATCGCGCGGCCATTGGGCGAAAAACTCGGCGATTCGTTGCTGCCCTGTCCCTGGGTGATGCGCACCATCTGCCCGGTGTCGAGATCCAGCGTGACGATGTCGTAGTGGCCTTCGTCGCGCGTCGTGTACGCGAGGATGCGCTTGCCCTTGCGCGGCGACCAGGTCGGCTCGGTGTTGTAGTCGCCGTTGCGCGACACGCGCCGCTGGTTGCCTCCGGTCGCGCTCATGACGAATATCTGCGGGCCGCCCTCGCGGTTGGACACGAACGCGATCTCCGACCCGTCCGGCGACCACGCCGGCGACGTGTCGATGTACGCATTGCGCGTGAGCCGCCTGAGGATGCGGCCGGTGCGCGCGTCGACCACGTAGATCTCGGGATTGCCGTCCTTCGACAGCGTCAGCGCGATCTTGCTGCCGTCGGGCGAGTACGAGGCGCCCGTGTTCATGCCGGGGTAGCGCGTCAAGCGCCGCGGCCGCCCGCCGCCGACACCGACGGTGTACAGGTCCGGGTTCGCCCGCATGTACGAGGTGAACGCGATCGTGTTGCCGCCGGGAGACCACGCCGGCAGGATGTTGATCGACCGGTTCCGGGTGAGGTTGTATGGGTTGCGCCCGTCGAAGTCCATCACGCGGATCACCTTGCGCCCGCGCCGGCCCGGCACGACGAACGCGATCCTCGAGCCGAAGAACCCGTCCTCGCCCGTGTAATAGCGGACCACCTCGTTGGCGAATGCGTGCGCGTATCGGCGCAGCTCGTCGCGGCTGCCGCTGTAGCTGCGTTCGAGCACCGGCCGGTTGCCCTTTTCGACCTCGTAGAGCTTGAACGTGAGCCGCACCGTCGCTCCGTCTGCCACGACGCGGTTCTTGATCACGCCGAACGCGCCGACGTCCTCCCATTTCTTGGGCACGATGCCGAGCTTTTCCCGCGCGAGATCGGCGAGGAACGACTTCGGCGACAACACCTTGAACCAGCCCGCGACGGACAGGTCGAAGGACAGGACGCCGGCGACCTCGTCGGCGAGCTTCGGATCGGAGTCGACGCCCACCGGGATCGCCAGCGGGTACAGCGACCGCTGCGGCTGGGTGACGTCGATGATGACCGGGCCGCCATCGGCGACCGAGTCGCCGGCGACGCCCGCGATCGCCGCCGCGCACGCGAGCGCGGCCACTAGCCGTCGAGCAGGAATCGGAAGCATACGCCCTTTTTCGTAAGCAGGTCGGTCAGGTGCGGGGGCACCGGTTTGTCCATATCGGTCGCGTTGCGCAGCGCCTCGACCACGGACCGGTCGAGCGTGGCGTCGCCGGATCGCTCGCGCACCTCGCGCGCGACGATCTTTCCACTCGGGTCGAGTCGCACGCACCCGAGTACTGCGCCCGGATTGGTTGCGAGCGTCGGGATCTTCCACACCTTCTTGATGCGGCCGTGCAATTCGCCGACGTACGGGTCGCCGCGGGCCTCCTCGGCGGTGCCCCACTCGGAGCCCTCGGCCGAGCCCACCTCCGGCTCGCTGTCGCCCGCCACGTCCGCTTCGTCGTCGAACAGGTCCACGTTGCGATGCTTGGCGAGCACGGCGTCGACGTCGATGTCTTGTGGACGTACGCGGTCGTTGCGCTCGGGCGGTTTCGCCGGCGCGTCCGGGTTTGCGGTGAGCCGGGTCGCCTCCGGTGGCGCGACCTTCGGCGGCGCCTTCTTCTTCTGCGGCTGGCGGGTCTTCCGGCGCGTCGTTCGCTTGTACGCCAGCGACGCTTCGATCACGACCGCGTTGTCGTCGAGGCGGCGCAGCCGCGGGCCGTCGTCGCTGCGGTCGCGATCGAGCAGCGCGAGCGCGGTGCCCAGCAGCCCGTGCATCAACACGGTGAGCGCGATGCCGAGTACGGTGAAGCGGCGGTCGGTCACGGTGTGCTCGGGTTGGACGCGCCGCGCCCCGCGGCATTCGCCTCGGCGCGCTGGGCATCCCACTCGTCAAGCGGAGCTTTCGCGGCGTTCGGGTCGGCCACCATCTGAAGTTTGGCCGCTCCGGCCTCGCGCGCGATCGACATGGCGACCATCACGACGCCGTACGGCAGATCCTTGTCGGCCTCGACATACAGTTCGCCCTCGCGCTGCAGCTTGGCGTTGTTGGCGAGCTTGTCGTACAGTTCCGTCCACCGCACCGGCGTGTCACCCAGCCGCAGCACGCGGTGCTTGTCGATTGACAACACCAGCTTGCCGTCCGTGTCGGCGACCTTGGTGACGCCGCCCTGCGGCAGGTTGAGGTCGACCGCGGCGTTGAGCATCGGCGCGGTCACCATGAAGATGATGAGCAGCACCAGCATCACGTCGACCAGCGGCGTGACGTTGATCTCGCTGTTGAGATCGCCGTACTTGCCCCCGCCGGACATGCCCATCGCTCGCCGCCTCCGCTACTTGAGGAAGTGACGCCGGATGATGTTGAGGAAGTCCTGCTCGAACGTGTCCATGTTCGAGTCGAGGACGCGCACCCGGCGTGTGAAGTAGTTGTAGGACATCACCGCGGGGATTGCGGTGACCAGGCCGATGGCGGTCGCGATCAGCGCCTCGCCGATCGGCTGCGCAAGCGTGTCGATGCCGGCTTTGCCGCTCGCGGCGATCTCGCGAAACGACGTCATGATGCCCCACACCGTGCCGAACAGACCGATGAACGGCGCCGACGACCCGGTGGTCGCCAGGAACGGAATCATGCTGTCGAGCTTGGTCGCCTCGGTGGCGCGCGCCTTGTGCAGCGCCCGCTTGATGTTCTCCAGATCCGCTTCCCGCGCGCGGCTCTCGCCGGCGTCGTTGACCAGCTTGGCGAGTTCCGTGTAGCCGGCCAAGAACATGGCCGAGATCGGGCTACGCTGGAGGCTCTGCGCGTGTTTGTAGATCTGCTCGATGTCCCGCGACCGCCAAAACGAGTCCATGAACTGGGTGGACTCCGCCATCGCGCGCCGGATGTAGAAATACTTGTAGCCGATGATGTACCAGCACCCGATGGACATCGCGGCCAGGAGCGCCATGACCCCCTTGACGACCGGCTCGGCGTCGGCGATCAGGTGCCAGGTGCCGAGGTTCCCGGCGGCGGCGACAAGCGGTAGGAATTGTTGCATATTGACGAGTTTGGAGTGTACACGTCCCTCCGGAGGGGTCAAATCGCGGGTCCGTTGAATACGCGTGCGGGCGCGAGGGTCGAACTCGCGATCGCGACCGCGGCCACCGCGCTGGCCGTCGCGGGGCTCGCTATAATGACGGCTTGTGTGCAAATCGACGGCGGCGCCGTGGAGCTGAGCTGGTCGCTGCGGACGTTGGACGGCGACGCGGCGGACTGCGATCTGGTCGGCGCCGACGGCCGCGACCTGCCGGATATCGACGCGGTGCGCGTTTGCTGGGAACCGGTCGGGGACGCGGGCGAGCTGTCCGGCGTGTGTGATCCGGTCCGCAGCGACCGATTTCGGTGTGACTCGCTGCACGGCGTGACCGGCTTCGTCGTCGAGCCCGGCCCCACGGCGATCTGGATCGAGCCGGTGTGCGAGGGCACCGGCCGGCCGCCGCCCGCCGACCGCTACGCGGTCCCGGCTCCGATCGTGCGCACGGTCGCGTCGGGCGAGGTCGCGACGCTCAACGCCCTGCTGATCGCCGTGCGGCCCGACGCATGTGAGTCGCGGCAGTTGACGCGGATCACGGCGCGCGGCGCGGGGCAGATGGCACATTCGGAACAGGCCGCCGTCCCACGACACGAAAACCGCGCCGCGCGCGTGACCGCGGCCGGTGGAATGGTCGATACTCGGTCCCACCATTTGCAGTAAGCGGGGTCCCACGTAGGGGAGGACAATCCATGAGGAATCACATCTTGGTTTCGTTGCTCGTTGGCTGTGTCGGTCTGTCGAGCGGTTGCATCATCACCACGGATAGCGGCGACGAGGGGCGTTTTTCGCTCACGTGGACGCTCGAGTCCGGCGGAACTACCATCACCTGCGCCGACGCGGGGGCGACGGGCGTGTCTACCCTTGCGACGGAGGTCGGAACGACCGTCGGGGTCGAGGACATCTTCAGCTGCGAAGCCGGCGGCGGGCGCACGTCGCTTCTGCCCTACGCCGATTACACGGTCGTGGTGAGCGTCCTCGGCGATGACGGCACCGGGAACGAGGTCGCGCTCGGCACGTCGATGCCGCGCAACGTGACGCTGGACGCACCTACGGTCGATCTCGGCGACTTCACCTTCACGTTCGCGCCCGCGGTGGCCGACGTGCTGTTCACGGTGGACTACGGCGCGGCCGGCGGCAGCAACTGCGGCGGTGGCGTCGGCGGCGAGGGCGTCCAGGACCAGGGAACCAACTTGGTTCTGTTGGGCGGCGGAGCCTGCATTGCCGCGACCCTGACGGTCGAGGGCGTGGCCGAGGTCGACGACATCTGTACCGAGTTGGCGGCGTGCATCGAAAACGACAAGACCCAGGCGCTCATCGATCTGGAGCCCGATACCTACGATCTGGAGATTACCGGCCTGTTCGACACCGGGTCGACGTCGGTCGCCTGTTTCCGGTCGATCGACCGATTCGAAATCACCGACGGCGACGAGGATCTCGGCGTGCTGATCGTCCCGTTCGACGACACGGACGATCCCGCATTCTGCGCCACGATCTGAGGCCGTCGGACGGCGACCCGCTGCGCGAGCCCCTCGCGGTGCCGGCGGCGTCGGCTTCCTGTCGCCGGGAGCGTGCACGCCGCCGGTACCCCGCGCGGGCGGCCGCGACGCGGCGCCGATCGGAGCCCGCGGGCGGGCTCGGTCCGGCGGGCTGAGCCGGCGTCCCGCGTATACGGCGGCTGCCTTCGGGCGGCCGCGGTCGTTTCGGGCCGGCCGCGCCGGCCGAGGTCGACACGCAGGGTTCGCGGGGTACAGTGTCCGGACCCATGTCTCGCTGGAGCCGCCGCACCGCCGGATTCTTTCGCGACGCCCGCATCACGCCGGGCGCGATGTGGCTGCTGGTTGCCGAGGTCGGGCTGTCGCTCGTGTTCGCATTGCTCGGCCCGGCCGGCCGGCTGTGGTTTTCGCGCAACCTGATCGCGACCGACGCGACGGTCTGGTCGGAGTTCAAGCTGTGGACGCTGGTCACGAGCCCGTTCGTCGAGGTGCGGTTCATCGGCCTGCTGTTTCACGGCCTGATGCTGTGGACGTTCTTGCCGGCGCTGGAGAAGTGGTGGGGCACGCGCCGATTCGTCGGGTTCGCGCTCGGCACGTCGGCGGTGGCCGCCGCCGTCGGCACGCTCGCCGGCACGTGGCTGCCGGGCGAGCAGTTCGTCGCCGGCCTCGACGCGACGATCTTCGCCGGCGTGGTCGCCTACGGCGTCGTGTTCGCGCGCTCGCGCGTGTACTTCTTCGCGGTGCTGCCCATGACCGGGCGCCAGCTCGCCTACGGCATGGTCGGACTCGCCGCGCTGATGGTCGTCGTCGGCGGTCAATGGGCCACGGGCGCGGGCTGGGCTGCCGCGATGTTGCTCGCGCTCGGGCTCACGTCCAACGCGCTCAACCCGCGCATCGCCTGGTTGCGCTGGCGCGAGCGCCGTCTGCGGCGCCGCCTCAAGGTCCTCCGCGGCGGCGCCGACGACCACCGGTGGATGAACTGACCCGGCAAGCCGCGCGCTCGTGCGGGGTGGTGTGCCGGCGCGGCAGTGCGGTACGGTAGCGACATGTCGGACGTGGCGGGGTTTCTCGATCAGGCCGGACAAGCCGGGTTGACGACCGTGTTCGACGGCGAGCGCGCGACTGTGCGCCGGCTTCGCAAGGCCAAGCTCGTCGTCGTCGCGGGCCCGGACCAGGGGCTGGAGCTGGAGATGTCGAAGGCGCGCATCACGGGCGGGCGCAGCGTGATCGCGGACCTCGTGCTCCAAGACAAGGCCGTGTCGGGCTCGCACTTCGAGGTGATCGCCCGCGACGACGGGTATCGGCTGCGCGACCTCAACTCGCGCAACGGCACGTACGTCGGCGACCTGAAGATCCGCGAGGTGTACCTTCGGCCGGGAACGACGTTCCGCGCGGGCCACACGCAGATTCAGTTTCAGACCACGCAGGACGTCGTCGAGATCGAGCTGTCGCAAAAGGACCGGTTCGACCAGCTCATCGGCTCGTCGGCTGCAATGCGCGAGATCTTTGCGACGCTCGAGAAAGTCGCTCCGTCGGATCTCACGGTGATGATCACCGGCGAGACCGGTACCGGCAAGGAGATGGTCGCGCGCGCGATCCACAACGCGTCCAAGCGCGCGGACAAGCCGTTCGTCGTGCTCGACTGCGGGTCCATCCCGAAGGATCTAATCGAGTCGACCCTGTTTGGCCACGAGAAGGGGTCGTTCACCGGCGCGGTCGGCCAGCACCGCGGGTGCTTCGAGCAAGCCAACGGCGGCACGATCTTCCTCGACGAGATCGGCGAGCTGGACATCTCGTTGCAGCCGAAACTTCTTCGCGTGCTCGAGCAACGCGAGATCAAGCGCGTGGGCGGCGACCGCACCATCAAGGTCGACGTCCGAGTGATCGCGGCGACGAACCGCGACCTGCGGGCGGAGGTCAATGCGAACAACTTCCGCGAGGACCTGTACTTCCGCCTGTCGGTCGTGCACATCGAGCTGCCGCCGCTGCGCGAGCGGCGCGAGGACCTGCCGCAGCTGTGCCAGCATTTCCTGCGGGAGGTTGCCAGCCGGCGCGGGGTGAACCTGAGCTTCAGTCAGGACGCGATGGCGGCGCTGGTGAGCCACTCGTGGCCGGGGAACGTGCGCGAGCTGCGCAACGTCGTCGAGCGCGCGGCGGCGCTGTGCGACGGGCCGGTGATCAGCCGCGCCGACCTGGTGTTCGGTCGCGGGGGCCCGTCGGTGGTGGTGTCGCACGACCTGATGCGGGCCGGGACGCGCGCGGCGCAGGAGGCGGCCGCCAAGCTCGCCGGCGGGCCGCTGCCGCCGCCGGCCGACGGGCCTGCGTCGTTCGATCCGGCACTGTTCAAGCAGGACGTCGGGTTCAAGTCGGCCAAGCAAGCGGTGGTCGATGCATTCGAGCGCGCGTACCTCGCGGCGCTGCTCGAGCGGAACGCGGGCAACATCACGCGATCGGCGCAGGAAGCCGGGCTCACGCGGTACCACCTGCGAGAGCTGCTCAAGCGCCACGGCCTGTCGGGCAGCGGCGCCGGGTAGCGGCAGAACCGCGCCGTGCGCGCGGCGCACGGCGACAGCGACGCGCGCGCACGCGGGGGAGGTGCGCGCCACCGGGCCGACACCGCGCGCGCGGGCGCGGCGAGGCGCGCGCCACCGGGCCGACACCGCGCGCGCCCCGGGCGAGCCGGGGCGCCGCGGTGGGCCGAGAATGTAGGGGCGCGCTGAGGCTATTGGGCCTTGCTCTTTTTCGCGGGGGCCTTCTTCGACGCGGCCGGCTTCGCGGGGGCCGCTTTCTTCGCGGCGGGGGCCGCCGCCTTGGGGGCCGGCGGGCGGCGACCGGGCGAGCTACCGAAGCCCGGA
>RFGE01000284.1 GCA_003696105.1 Deltaproteobacteria bacterium
CGAGGTCGCCGCGCCGGTGCGCGAGCGCGTCGCGCGCCGCGTCGCGCCGGTCGGCCGGCGCGTCCGCGACGGCGACCGCGGCCAGATGGTCGACGAGCTGCTCGCAGCGCGCGCGCGGCCCATTCGCGGCGGTCGCGCCGGCGTCCGCGGTCGGCGCGGCGTCCACGGCCGCCGGTGCCAGCGGCGCCCCGCCGGCCGCGTCCGCGGCGACCGGCGGCCGCGCGGTCGCGCCGGGCGCGGCCGGACGAGTCGGCCCGCCGCACCCGGCAGCCGCCGCGAACGCGACCGCAAGCCGCCACGCCACCGCCACGCGCAGGCGCGCGCCGCGCGTCCGGGGCGCGCGCACGCGCGTCTCGGCGACCGCCCCGGCGGCGCGCGCCGCGCGGCGCCGCGTCACCGCTTCTTGCGCGCCTTCTTGCGCGCCTGCTTGGCCGCCTTGCGCTTGGCCTTGACCTTCTTGCGCGCCGCGGCCTTGGTCGGCTTCGCCCCGCCGCCCGGCGTCCCCGGCGGCGTGAACCCGGGCGGCATCCCCGGCACCTGCATCTGCGGCATCGCACCCGGCAGCCCCGGCATCGCGGCCGCCGGCGCGCCGCCGGGCCCGCCGCCCATCAGCGCGCCGAGGTCGAGCCCCGACAGGCGCTTCATCTGTCGGAACTGTTTGAGCCCCGGGATCTTGCCCATCAGGCCGGTGCTCGCGCCGAGTTGCACCATCATCTGTCGCATCATCGCGAACTTGTGCAGCAGCTCCTTGACATCGGCTTCGCTGCGCCCGGAGCCGGCCGCGATCCGGCGCACGCGGGACGGGTCGTAATCGGCGCGCCGGCGCTTGGCCTTCTTGCCGGCGTTCGACGTGATCTCCTCCCACGACGTCTTCACGAACACCGACGGATTGCGGCGCTCCTGCATCGTCATCGAGTTGATCATCGACTCGATCTTGACGAGTTCGCGGTCGTCGAGGTTCGCTTCGTCGGGCAGGCCGTCGGGGAAAAACGGCAGCTTGCCCATGAGGTCCTTGAGCGACCCCATCTTCTGAATCATGCGGATCTGCTCGAGGAAGTCCTGCATGTCGAACTTGCCCTTGAGCATGCGGACCGCGTCCTCTTCGGCCTTCTCGGCGTCGACGACCTCCTCGAAGTCCTTGACCAGACCGACGATGTCGCCCATGCCGAGGATGCGCGACGCCATGCCGTCCGGCCGGAACTCCTCGAGTTTGTCGAGCGACTCGCCGACGCCGAGAAACTTGATCGGCGCCCCGGTGACCTGCTTGACCGACAGCGCCGCACCGCCGCGCGCATCGCCGTCGAGCTTGGTGAGGATCACGCCGTCGAGGTTGAGGCGCTCGTTGAATCCGGCCGCCGTCTTGACCGCGTCCTGACCGGTCATCGCGTCGATGACCAAAAAGATGTTGGCCGGCTGCGTCGCCTTGTCGATCTCGGTGAGCTCCTGCATCAGCGGCTCGTCGATCGCGAGGCGCCCGGCGGTGTCGAACAGCACGACGTCGCGTCCGCTGTTGCGCGCCTCCTGTACGGCCTGGACGCAGATGTCGACCGGGTCGCCTCCCTCGATCGAGAACACCGGCATGTCGAGGCGCTCGCCGAGGGTCTTGAGCTGGTCCACCGCGGCGGGCCGGTACACGTCGGCCGCGACCAGCAGCGGCTTCTTGTTGTGCTTCTTTTGCAGGTAGCGCGCGAGCTTCGCGACGGTGGTGGTCTTGCCGGAGCCCTGCAGGCCGACGACCATGATGCCGGTCGGCCCCTTCTTGGCCCACCGCAACTCGGTGTCGACCGGGCCCATCATCGCGACGAGCTCGTCCTGGCAGATCTTGACGAACGCCTGTTGCGGTGTGATCTTGACCGTGCCGTATTCCTTCGACTTGGCCTTGAGGCGCACCTGCTCGCCGCGCGCCGCCTCGCGCACGCGGTCGAGGAACTGCTTGGTGACCTTGAACTCGACGTCGGCCTCGAGGAGGCTCATCCGGATGTCGCGGAGGGCCTCGTCGATGACGTCGTCGGTGAGCTCGGCCACGCCCGACAGGCGTTGCCGAGCTGCCCGGAATCCCTTGGAGAGGGTGTCGAACATGGCGAATGAACTTTCTGGAATCGGTTTGGCGGAAGTGGTGTCTCATAACACGTCACCGCCGAGGAGACCACGAGGGAGGACCGAGTGACCGATTGCAGACGGATGGCCGCGATCGCGGCCGCACTGGCGCTGTGGAGCCCCGCGGGCGCGCGGGCCGGCGCTCCCCGCGCCGGAGTCGAGTGTGCGCTCGTCGAGGACGGGGCACTCGAAGCCGACGGACTGCTGGACGACTGGGCCGGCATCGCCGCGCGCGGCGACGGCGTCCGGGTGCGGTGCGCGCACTCGGAGCGGACGCTGTATCTCGCCGTCGAGGTGGCGGACCCGGACCTCGTGCGCACGAGTCCGAACCCCGCGCGCGCCAACCAGGACCGCCTCGACGTCCGCATCGGCGCCGACCGGTGGTGGACCGCGATCTCGGTGCTGCCCGGCACGCGCGGGTTCCCGCCGGTCTATCGCTGGAACGGCAAGCGCGCGCCGGCCGCCGTGCGCATCGCCGACGCGGCGCAGCGCCGCGGCTGGGCGGTCGAGATCGCGGCGCCGCTGGCGCTCGTGCGCGCGTGGGGGCCGGACACGCCGAAGCTGGCGTTTTCTGCCGCTTACCGCGATCGCGGCGACCGCCCGGTCGCGGGCGCGCCAGCCCTCGCCGGTACGCTGCGGTTCGCCGGCGCCACCGACGCCTACGTGGCGCTGTTGCGCGCCGCCGGCCTGCGCCGGCGCGACGTGCGCGTCGACCGCCTCGTCGACCTCGACGGCGAACGTGGGGTGGAGCGGGTCGTGATCGGTGGGCGCGTCATCGGCGTCGTCACGCGCGGGTACCGCTACGTCGCGCTGCCGGTGCGTTCGCCCGAGGACGTGCTCCACGCGCAGGTGGTCGACCTCGACGGCACCGGCCGCCACGCGATCGTCACGGTGCATCGCGAGTACGGCAATGGCGGCAGCCGGGATGTGCTCGCCGTGTGGTATCTGCAACCGACGGGAGATCTGGTGCGAGCGCTCGCCGCCGAGGTGCGCAAGCAACTCGGCGACCGCGTGCTCACCAACCGCTGGCGGCTGGTGCCGCGCGGGGCGCGGCGCGGGCGGCGCGCGCGCGGCTTCGAGCTGCACATCGAGGCCGGTGACGCCGTCGGTTGGGATGCCACGACGTTCGACGACGTGCCGCCGGAGGACATGCGGCCGATCCTCACGCCGTGGGGCGAACAGACGTCGGCGGTGTTCACGTTCGCCGGCGGCCAGGCGCTCGGGGGCTGACGGGCCGTCGCGGTCGCGGCGTGCGCCGGATCACGCGGCGGTCCGTCGGTGCGTGCTCACCGCGGCGGCGGTGCTACGCTGGCGACATGATGCGCGCGATGGTGATTGCGGCCGCGCTCGCGGCCGGCTCCACGGGCTGTCACTTTTACTTCGGCGACGACGATGACGGGGACGCGGACGCGGGTTTCGTCGATTGGGACGCCGCGCCGCCGCCCGTCGTCGACGCGGCGGCGCCGGACGCGCCGCCGTGCGTGACGGTCGACGCCTTCCTCGAACGCTTCGGTGCGTGCATGGCATTTGCCGACTGGCAGGCGGCGGGCATGTGCGCGGTGCCGTCGCAACCGACGCCGCTGGGACAGTGCAACTCCTGCCACGCCGACGGCACCGGCGGCGTGCTGCTGTCCGAGCGGTGCGAGGCGACGTTCGACGCCACCCGCACGCGGCCCTACGTGCTCGGCCTGGTCCGCCCGGTCGACGACGGCGCCGGATGCTTCCGGGGGTTCTCGTCCGGGTCGTGGCTCGCCACCGAGGGCAGCGATCGGCATTCGCCGACCTACACGTTCTCGCCCGAGCGCCGCCAGGCAATCGCGACGTTCCTCGACCTCGCGTTCGCCAAGTACAACGATCCCGCGTTCGACTGTTCCGCGCAGTAGCGCCGGCGCGCGGAGTCTCCCCACGCCGCGAGAATCGCTCTATGCTCGGCGGCCGTGCCGCGGCTCACCCTGGTTGCCGGCGTCGTCGCCGTGTCGTTCGCCGCGCTGTTCGTGCGGCTCGCCGCGCCGGCATCCGGGCTCGCGGTCGCCGCGGGACGGCTCGCGATCGCCGCGGCGTTGCTCACCGCGTGGTCGCCGCGCGCGCTCGCGCGGTGGTGGGCGTTGCCGGCGCGCGAGCGCGGGCTCGTCGCGCTGTCGGGCGTGTGCCTCGGGGCGCACTTCGGCACGTGGATCGAGTCGCTGTACCTCACGTCGACCGCGTCGTCCGTGACGCTGGTCGCACTGCAACCCGTGTTCGCGGCGGCGCTGGGACACTGGCTGTTGCGCGAGCGCGTCGGCGCGCGCGAGGCGGCCGGCATCGCGATCGCGGTCGCCGGCACCGCCATCGTGGCGGGCGGTGATTGGCGCGCGGATCCCCGCGCGCTGGCGGGGGACGCGCTCGCGCTCGCCGGCGCCGCGCTGGCGGCTGCGTACTACATCGTGGGCCGGCGCATGCGCGTGGCGATGGATCTGGTGCCGTATCTCGCGGTGGTGAACCTGTTCGGCGCCGGTGTGCTCGCACTCGCAGCGGCGGTCGCGGGTGTGCGCATCACGGGGTTCGCATGGCACGTCTATGCCGCGATCGCGGGCGCTGCGGTTGTATGCTCCACCTTCGGGCACACGCTGCTCAACGTATCCGTGCGGCGCGCCCCCGCGCACCTGGTGTCGCTCGCCATCCTCGGCGAGCCGGTCGGCGCGGCGCTGCTCACCTGGATCGTGGTGGGGGAGACGCCGCCCGCGCTCGCGGCCGCCGGCGGCGCCGTCGTGCTCGCCGGCATCGCGGTCGGGTTCAGCGGCCGCGGCGCCGCGCCGACCGCATGACGCGGCTCACGCGGCGCGCGCAAGCAGCGCGACGAGCGCGGCCAGCAGCGTCGTCCACGCGGCGATCGCGATCGCCGTGGCGCGGCGCGCGCGGGCGGCGTCCCACCAGCCGAACGGCCGGATGCCCTGGGCGAGAAACGTGACGACGCCGGCGAGGTTCACGCAGATCAGGTTGATCGCGACCAGGTGCGCGGCCCGTGCGGCGGCGGCCAGGTGGCCGGCGCCCGCGAGCATGCCCAGCGTCACCGTCGGCGGCAGCAGCGCCACCGCCACCATGACGCCGATGAGCGCGCTCGACATGCCGGTCGTGACCGACAGGGCGCACGCCGCGCCGGAGGCGAGCGCGAGCGCGACGTCTTCGTAGCCGACGTGCGTGCGCGCGGCGATCGCGGGCGCGGTGGGATCCGCGCCCCAGATCGCGCCGGCGGCGAGCGCGAGCGCGAGCGCGACCGCACCGCCGGCGAGCCCCGAGCCGGCCGAGCGCACCACGAGCGGCACGTCGCCGAGGGTCGTGCCGAGCGCCAGGCCGAGGTTGGAGCCGAGCAGTGGCGCGATCACCATCGCGCCGATGATGACGGCGGTGTCCCCGCGCAACAGGCCGATGGCGGCGACGATCGACGACAGGACGACGAACGCGAAGAACGCGAACGACGGCTGCGCGGCCTGCAGGACGTCGGCGTACAGCTCCTGCCGGCCGAGGCGTTCGCGGCGACCGCGCACGCGCACGGGGCGAGGCCGGGGCATCACCGCCTCGACCGGCAGCGACGCGACGTGAAAGCACTTGATCGGCGCGAGTCGTTCGATCAAGCGGTCGACCGCGGTTTCCGCGTCGCGCGCGTCGACGAGCAGCTCGGCGTGGGCGGTGTCGCGATCGACGCGCCGCACCCACGCGTGGACGACGGGGATGTCGTCGAGCATGGACTCGAGTGCGTCCGCGTCGTCTTCGGCGCAGGAGAACTTGAGGATGCGATACGCCATGGCGCGGCGACGATACCAACTGCGCGGTCCGCGCCTGCGGCGAGCGCGCCGGCGCCGTCCGATTTACGGATAGACGATGCGGACGACCTGCGTGTCGCCGGAGAGTTGCGAGCCGACGATCACCGCGGCGGCCACCGCGACGGCGCCGCCGATCGCCGCGTACATCCACCACGCCTTGGCCGCGCGGCGGTCGGTCGCGGGTCGCGGCTGTGCCGCCGCGGCCACGGTCGGTCCGCCGCGGTCCCAGGCCAGAACCTGGGCGCGAGCGACGGCGACGACGTCGCGGATCTGGTCGATCGTGCCGCCGCCGACGAGGACGGCGACGGGGCGGGCCGGCGGCGGCGGTGCCGCCCACGCCTCGACGCGGACGACGCCGGTCGCCGGTGCCGCAGTGACCAGCACCGCGATGCGCGCCCCCACCGCGTCGAGCAGCTGATGGAGTTCGCGCGGGGTCGGCTCGCGGTCGCCGGTGCGCCAGGCCGCGACCCAGTCGCGGACGGCGAGCGCACGCGGCGGCGGCGCCCCGGCGAGCGACAGGGAAACCTCCATCGGCGCGCGCCCCCGCACGGTGAGCGCGGTGGCGGCGGTGCCAGCGGGGCCTGCAGCGGCGACGACGTGCTCGCCTTCCGGCAGGTACACGGTGACGGGCGATGCCCCGGCGACAACGTGGTCGACGTACACGGTCGCGCCGGCCGGGGCGGTCGCGATCGACACGGGGACCGCGAAGTTGTTGGAGGTCGCGTCCACCTGCGGGTACCGCGCCCACACGTGCGCGGGCACGCCGGGCGGCGGATCGGCGCCGAGGCCGCGCAGGCGCGCGGCCAGCGCATGACCGCGCGCGTCGTCGTCGCCGGCGCACGACAGCGCGTAGCTGTAGGCCTGAATCAACTCGGCGCGCACGTCGTCGCCGGCGGCCTGGCGCGCGGCCAGGGCGAGCACCGCGCGGTCGGCCGCCGCCGCGGCCGCGGCGCAGTCGAGCGCGCCGAACGCGGTGCGCGCGCGGTCGAGCGCCGCGGCGGCCTGGCGCGCGGCGGCGTCCACGGCGTCGCCGGCGAGCGCGGCGGCGAGCGCCGGGTCGCGGATCGGAGATGTACCCGGCACGGCCGCGACGGCATCGGCGAGGGGGGCGCGCGTCTCGCGCAGGGCCGCGGGATCGCCGGGCCGCAGATCGATGATGGCGACGGGCAGCGGTGCCGTTCCGGCTGCGGCGCCCTGGGCGCGCGCGTCCGCGGTCATCGCGGCGATCGCCGCGGCGACCGCGGCGACCGTCGCGGCGCCGCGCGACGGTGCGCGGCGCGCGGCTGGTCGAGCGACCGTCCGGTGGGGCACGACCGGCGTCATCGCGACGCGCTGACGGAGCCATGGCATCCGTTCACTCGAGCGCCTCGACGGTGAACCGGACGAAGAACTTGTTGAGCGCCCACACTTCCTGGGCGCGCAGGCCGTCGAACTGGATTCCCGCGCCCGACTCGTTGGCCCACCGCACCGCGCCGCCGACGGAGATCGGCTGCTCGTATTCGGGGATGCGGAACGACACCTCCACGCGCGTGCCGAGCGGCAGGCGCGCCGGGTGCGTCACGAAGCAGCCACCGAGCGACAGATTGGTGATCGTGCAGTCGTAGGCTTGGCCGCCGTGGCGGAGTTGCGCGCTGAGGTGGACGGGGTGGCGGACTTGGGAGCGGCGGTTCGACACGGGGGCATTGTAACGAATTGGTACGGGGGCGCGGTGCGGCGGTGCGCGTCGAGGCGGGCGCGGCGGACGGGGAACGCGGTCGTGCTCGGACATCGTCGCGGCAGGGGGATGTGTCGAGAGGGGAGCGGCGGACGGGGGAACGCGGCCGTCCTCAAACATCCTCGCGGCTGGGGGAGGGTGCCGAGTGCGCGGGGAGTGGGTGCCGAGCGCGACCGGGGGTCGGGGCCGCTGCGGAACTGCGGGCGGCCGCGGATCCCCGTCCGCCTCGCCGCGGCGCGCGCCCGGGGGGCGCGGGCCTGTCAGCTGCGGGGCGCGCGCCGGGCGGACGGGGGCCGTCGGCGATGTCGCGGGGCGGGGCGCGACCGAGGGTAGCCGGCAGAGGGGGCGATCGGCGGTCGGGGGCGCGCGGCCGTCCTCACACATCCTCGCGGCTGGCGGTGGGGGCCGAGCGCGCGAGGATCCGGAGGCGGCGCCGGCGGCATCGGGGCCGCTGCGGAACTGCGGGCGGCCGCGGGTCCCCCGTCCGCCTCGCCGCGTCGCCACGCCGGACGCGGGGGCAAGCGCCACGGGCCGCGCGGGCGCGCGGCGGGGGATGGGGGCGCGAC
>RFGE01000285.1 GCA_003696105.1 Deltaproteobacteria bacterium
CGCGGCGCGGTCGGCCAGATCGGCGAACGTGTACGCATCGCCTCCGACGATCGCGGCGATTCGTCCAGGCGCTTCGCGCGCCGCCGCGGCGATCGACAGCGCGGTCGCGGGCGTCGGATCCGTCATCGCCCGCTCTCGACCGGCGGCACGCCGAGACCGCCGCCGGCGTGCGGCACGACGCGGTTGGGCCGCAGCTGCGGGATGCGCACGCGCGGCCACGCGCCCAGCCCGGCGTGCGGCGCGAGGCCGGCGGCGCGCGTCTCGGGCAGCGACAGGGCGAGCTCCGCGGCGGCGGCCAGCGCGATCGGGCCGTCGAACGTGTGCGACACGACGGTGTCGACGCCGTGCTCGGCGGCCAGGCGCGCGAGCCGCCGGCACGCGAGCAAGCCCCCGATGACGGTCGGCTTGAGCACGGCCACGTGGCACGCCTCGCTGCGAAACACGTCTTCGGCGGTGGTGTGGGCCGCGTGCAGGCTCTCGTCGGCCGCGATGGCGACAGGAGGGTCGCGCAGCTGGTCGATGCGGTCCGGGGCGACCGGCTGCTCGACGAACTCGGGAGCGAACGGCGCGAGGGCGGCGAGCCGGTCGGCCGCCTCGTCCGGGTTCCACGCGGCGTTGGCGTCGAGCCGCAGCGCGAGGTCGAAGCCGAACTGCGCGCGCAGTTGCGCCAGCAACTCGCATTCGGCGGCGAACGCGCGCGGCCGGCCGATCTTCAGCTTCACCGTGCGAATGCCCTGATTCCACGCGGCGCGCACGCCGGCGAGCACGTCGGCGGGGGATGTGCCGGTGACCAGCGCGGCCAGCGGGACGTCGCGCGCGATCGCGCCGCCGCCGATCGGGTCGACCCGCGCGAGCAGCTGCGACAGCGGCTCGTCCGTGCGCTGGCCGACCAGATCGAACACGGCGGTCTCGACCGCGAACCGCGCGGCCGGAACGGCGCGGTCGACGCCCAACTCGGCGAGCGCGGCGGGGATCGAGTCGACGCGGACCGGCAGGCGCGCCAGCGCCGCCTCGAGCGCGCGCTCGCACTGTTCGACCGTGTCCGGCGAGTAGCCGTCGAGCGGCGACGCCTCGCCCTGGCCGATGCGGCCGTCGGCGTCGACGAGCTGCAGTCGGACGCCGCGCCGCTCGGTCCACGCGCGCCGGGCGTTCGCCGCGCGCGCACCCGGGCGGTCGGCGACGCGCCCGGTCACCCGCCGCACCGACCCGCCACGTATGACCCATCGCCCGTCCACGCGCCGACTGTACCCGATCGACGGCGGCCTACAGCAGCACGCCGACGGCGAGCAGCGCGCCGTAGACGATCAACAGCCGCGCGGTCGCGCCGAGAAAGGGATTCATCTGCTCGGGACGGCTGCGCCACAGCCCGCGGGCGGTTTGCGCCGCCAGCGGCGCACTCGCGAGCGGCAACAGCGCCCAGGGGCCGGCCAGTCCGGCCGCGACGATCGCGACCGGCGCCGCGTAGGCGATCGCGACCAGTGCCGCGTACTCGACGAGCGCCGCGCGGCGGCCGAACCGGACGGCGATCGTCCGTTTGCCGGCGCGCGCATCGGTGTCCGCGTCGCGCGCGTTGTTGACCGCGAGCACGCAGGTCGCCAGCGCGCCGATCGGGACCGACGCCAACCAGGCCAGCGCGGGCACGGTCCCAAGTTGTACGTACACCGTACCGCACACCGCGACGACGCCGAAGAACGCGAACACGAACACGTCGCCGAGGCCGTGGTAGCCCAGCGGGTAGGGACCGCCCGTGTACGCGAGTCCGGACGCGAGCGAGGCGAGCCCGATCGCGACGATCGGCCAACCGCCGATCGTTGCGAGGTACGCGCCCGCCGCCAGCGCGACGGCAAACGCCACCGCCGTGCCGGCGAGCAGCGTCCTCGGCGACAGCAGCCCGGCCGCGGCGGCGCGGGTCGGCCCGAGCCGATCCGGGCCGTCCGCGCCGTGCAGGCAGTCGAAGGCGTCGTTGGCGAAGTTGGTGCCGATCTGGATCGCGACCGCGCCGGCGAGCGCCGCGAGCGCCGGGCCGAGCGCGAACCCGCCGGCCGCCGCGGCGACCGCCGAGCCGACGGCCACCGGGACGACGCCGACCCACAGCGTCTTCGGGCGGGCGGCGAGCCACCATGCCCGCGCGCGGCCGGCGGGCGAGCGGGCGGCGGCGTGGGCGTGCGCGGTCACGGGTAGCGCGGGAACTTCGAGAAGTCGGGCCGGCGCTTTTCCAGGAACGCGTCGCGGCCCTCCTGGCCTTCCTCGGTCATGTAGAACAGCAGCGTCGCGTTGCCCGCGAGCTCCTGCAAGCCCGCCTGGCCGTCGCAGTCGGCGTTGAGCGCCGCCTTCAGGCAGCGGATCGCCATCGGGCTGTTGGCCAGGATCTCGCGGCACCACTTGATCGTCTCTTCCTCGAGGCGTTCGAGCGGGACGACCGCGTTGACCAGCCCCATGTCGAGCGCCTGCTGGGCGTCGTACTGGCGGCACAGAAACCAGATCTCGCGCGCCTTCTTCTGGCCGACGATGCGCGCCATGTACGACGCGCCGAAGCCGCCGTCGAAGCTACCGACCTTGGGGCCGGTCTGGCCGAACTTCGCGTTGTCCGCGGCAATCGTGATGTCGCACACCAGGTGCAGCACGTGGCCTCCGCCGATTGCGTAGCCGGCCACCATCGCGATCACGGGCTTCGGCATGCGACGAATCTGCATCTGGACGTCGAGGATGTTCAGGCGAGGCACGCCGTCGCTGCCGACGTAGCCGGCCTTGCCGCGCACGCGCTGGTCGCCGCCGGCGCAAAACGCGTCCGGCCCCTCGCCGGTGAGGATGACGACGCCGACGCTGCCGTCGTCGCGCGCGTCGGCGAGAGCGCGCTCCAGTTCCCGCACGGTCTGCGGGCGGAACGCGTTGCGCACCTCGGGGCGGTTGATCGTGATCTTCGCAATCCCGTCGCCGCTCTTTTCGTAACGAATGTCCTCAAATCCCGGTTCGGCTTTCCAGTTGATCGCGGTCATCGGAGCTCCTTGGCTGAATCACAGTGGCCACCGCAGCCGGTGCCTCGAGCACGGGATTGTGGCCACAGTTGGGGACAATGGTGACGCGCGCGTTCGGCATGCGGCGCGCCATGGCGCGCGCGATGCGGGCGAACGTCGCGTCGAGTTCGCCGGCGACGAGGTGAACCGGCACGTCGATCGCGGGCAGAAACGGCGTGTAGTCGGGCATGGCGCCGAGCCCGAGGGCGCGCAGTGCGGCGGCCAGGCCGTGCGGGTCGTGCGAGCGGCGCAGCGCGCGCTGCGCAGCGCGCGCGGCAGCGGGCAAGCCGCGCTGGCTCGCCCACATCGGCTGCGCCTCCCACGCGGCGACGAACGCGTCGATACCGTCGCGCTCGAGCAGGTCGATCCAGCGCGCATCGCGAGCGCGGCGGGCCGCGCGCTCCCGCTCGCTCGGCAGGCCGGGACGCACGCCGATGAGGGTGGCGCGCGCGACGAGGCCCGGGTGCGTCGCCAACACGCCGAGCGCGACGCGCGCGCCCATCGAGTAGCCCACGAGGTGACAGCCGCGCGGCAACGCGGCGGCGATGCGGGCCACCTCGCCGGCGAAGTCCTCCGGCCACGGCGGCGGCGCGCCGTGACCGAGCAGCGGCGGCGCCACGGCGTCGGCCAGCGCGAGCGGCGCGAACGACGCGGGGCCGCCAGTGAACCCGTGCAGCAACACGACGGTCACGCGCCGACCTCCGCGTGCAGCAGCGTCGGGCCGCGGCGCTCGAACGCCGCCGCCAGGCTCGCGTCGTCCATCGGCGCGTAGGGCACGCCGAAGGCCCGCGCCGCGGCGGCGAGGTCGACGCGCGGCGGCGTCGTCCACCACCGAGACAGGTCGTCGGGCGCCACGGCCGCCGCGACCGGCAGCTCGTCGAAGATGCGACCGCCGCCGTTGTCGAGCACGACGATCGCGAGCGGCGTGCGCACGTCGCGGGCCGCGGCGAGGCCGCCGATGTCGTGGGCGAAGCTCACGTCGCCGACGAGCAGCAGGGTCGGGCTGTCGCCGGCGGCCGCGGCGCCGGCCGCCCCGGAGATCAGGCCGTCGATGCCGGCGACGCCGCGCTGCGACCACACGTCGGCGTCGGTGTCGCGCGCGCTGCACGCGGCGTCGAGCCACCGGATCGGCAGGCTGTTGCCGGCGCACACGACGCCGGCCGGCGGCAGTGCGCGCACCGCCGTGCGCACCGCATCGGCGGCGGGACCGGGGGCGAGCGCACCGGCCCGCCACGCGGTCGCCCAGGCGGTCGGCGCGCGCACGCAGCCGATCGCCTCGGCGACGGCCGCGGCGGTGCGGCCGACATCCGCCGCGACGTGCGCCGTCGCGGTTCGCAGCGGGTCCGGTCGTCCCCACGGCGCGATGACCCAGCGCGGCACGTCGGCCCAACGCGTCTGGTACTCGCGCCACGCCGTCGACACGGGCATCGCGCCGAGTTGCAGGATCAACTCCGGGCGCAGCCGTTCGCGCGCGGCCTCCGCCGACAGCAGGGCTGGGAAACCGTCGATGGACACGTCGACGCCGAACTTGAGCTGCGATGCCGCCTCGGCGACGAGCGGATAGCCGGTCGCGCACGCCAGCGCTTCGACCGCCGCCCGCGCGCGCCGCTGCGCCAGCGGCGCCGGCCCGGCGACGATCACCCCGCGCTCGGCCGCGCACGCGTCGGCCAGCGCGCGGACGGCGTCCGCCGGTGGGTCGGCGTGCGGCGCCGCGTAGGTGCGGGGTATCGGCGGGACGACCGCCTGCGAGGCGCGCGTCTCCAGTGGCTTGCGCAACCGGACGTTGAGGTGGACGGGACCGGGGACCGGCGAGCGCGCGGCGGCGACGGCGGTGGCGACCTTGGCGGCGGCCGCGTCGTCGTCCGGGTCCACTGCGACGGCGGCTCGGACGTGTTTGTGGAACAGATCGATCTGGTCGATGGTCTGCGGTGCGCCGCAGCCCTGAAGTTCGGCCGGACGGTCGGCCGTGATCAGTACCAGCGGCGTGTACGAGTAGGCCGCCTCGATCGCCGCCGGGTAGTAGTGCGCCCCGGCGGTGCCCGACGTGCACAGGGCGGCGACCGGCCGCCCGGATCGCTTCGCCATCCCGAGCGCGAAGAACGCGGCGGACCGCTCGTCGATGATCGCCCGGCAGCGCAGGTCGCCGCAGTCGAGCGCCGCCAGCACCAGGGGTGTCGACCGCGACCCGGGACTGACGACCAGATCGCGGACGCCCGCGGCGGCCAGCGCGGCGACGAACCGGCGCGCCATGTCGGCCTGCGCGATCATGCGTCCACACCCAGCGCTTCGAGCAGCGGTCGCTGCTTGAGGTCGGTCTCGGCGTATTCGGCGTCGGCGTCGGACGCCGCCACGATGCCGGCGCCCGCGTACAGGAACGCGCGATGGCCCGCGAGCAGCCCCGAGCGCAGCGCGACTGCGAAGTCGCCGTCGCCGGCCGAGTCGAACCACCCGACCGGCCCGGCGTACCAGCCGCGGGGGGCCGGTTCGTGCGCGCAGATCCACTGCACCGCGTCGGCCGTCGGCACCCCGCCGACCGCCGGTGTCGGGTGCAGCGCCGCGACGAGGTCGAGCACGTGGTGCGGCCCGGCCAGCGTCCCTCGGATCGGCGTGCGCAGGTGCAGCAGGTGGCGCAGCGTGCAGATCTCCGGTTCGGCCGACACGTTGAGTCGAGCGCACAGCGGGGCGAGCGCATCGGTGATCGCGCGCACGACGTAGCCGTGCTCCGACTGGTCTTTGCTGCTCGCGCGCAGCGCATCGCCCGCGTCGGGGCGGCTGTCGGCGTCGATCGAGCCCGCGAGCGCCTGCGTCGCAATGTGCCGGCCGTCGCGCGCGATCAGCCGCTCGGGCGACGCGCCGGCGAACGTGGCGCCGTCGAAGCGAAACGCAAAGCGGAAACAATCCGGGTAGCGCGCGCGCAGCCGCGAGAGCACGCCCGCCGCGTCGGCGGGCGCGTCGAGGTCGACCGCGGTGCACCGCGCCGCGACGATCTTGTCGACCGCACCGGACGCGATCGCCGCGCGGATGGCGTCGATCTGTGCCCGCCACAGCTCGCGCGGCAGCGCATCGATTCGGCGCACGCGCGGCGCGCTCGCGGCCGGTCGTCCGCGGTCGCCGGCGCGGGCGAGCGCGCGCAGCAGGTCGGCGGCGCGCGCGGGCGCGTCGGCGCCGGGGCGGACGCCGGCCAGCGTCAGCCACGCGCGGTCGCCAGCGACGGCGTACCGCCAGCGCGGCAGAACGAACCGGCCGTCGCCGAACGGCGCCCACGCGCCGCGACGCGCCGCGCCGGGGGCGAACGCCATGCCGCCGAACATGCGCGGGCGCGGCGGCGCGTCGGACAACGCGATGGTCGCGACGCGGCGCCACAGGGCGGCCGCGTCGGCGCGCGACGCGGTCGCGTCCAACTCGGCGGCAATCCCGACTCCGGCGAACGCGGGGCCGTCGGGCGGCGCCCACAGGACGGCGGGTTCGGCGGGCGCGATCGCCAACAGCGCCTCGGGCGGCGCGACGGGAGCGGGAACGGTGACGTGGACGAGGGCGCCGGCGGCGCGGTCGAGCGCGCGGGCGATGAACGCGGCGGCGTCCGACGGCGCGCACGGCGCGGCGCGGTCGATCGAGGCGGCCATCGGCTCGGCGCTCATCGCGCTTCCTCCGGTGCGGTGGCGACGTACAGGCAGCAAACGCCGAACGTCAGCGGGGCGACGCGATCGACGCGCAGGCCCGCGGCGCGCATCACGCCGGCAAATTCGTCCGGCGGCGGGAATGCCGCGATCGACTGTTGTAGATACCTGTACTGGGGCGCCCGCGACAGCAGGGCGCCGACGCGCGGCACAACGGTATGGACGTGGAAGCGAGCGAGCGGCCCGAGCAGACCCGAGCGCGGTTCCGACAGTTCGAGGATGGCGACGCGGCCGCCCGGGCGCACGACCCGCGCGATCTCGCGTAGCGCGCGGGGGCGGTCAGGCACGTTGCGGATGCCGAATGCCATGCACGCGGCGTCAAAGCTGTCGTCGGCGGCATCCAGCCTCTGCGCGTCGCCGGTGCGCAGCGTCACGCGGTCCGCGACGCCGGCGCGGGCGACCTTGCGCGCGCCGACGGCGAGCATGCCCTCGGACGGGTCGACGCCGACCACGGTCACGCCGGGGCACGCGCGCGCGACCGCGATCGCCAGATCGGCCGTGCCGGTGGCGAGGTCGAGCACCCGCTGGCCGGGCGACAGGTCGAGGGCGCGGATCGTCTTCTTGCGCCAGCGGCGGTCGATGCCGAACGACAGCACCCGGTTGACGAGGTCGTAGCGGTGCGCGATCGCGTCGAACATCGCGCCGCTGCCGTCCATGCGTTCGAGCGCGGTCACGACCGATGCCTCCGCTGGTCGGCGGCCGCCTCGAGCCTCCGGTTGTGCAATTTCATGTGGCCGCGCTGGATGCCCTCGCCCGCGAGAGCGCGCAGGGCGGCCAGGTTCGACGCGAGGCCGGCCGCCGCGATCACGACGGCGAGTTCGCGGGAATCGGCCGCGCCCACGAGTTCGAGCGCCGCGCGCACGCCGGGGTGCACTCCGGTCGCGCCGCCGACGGTGCCGACCGCCAGCGGCATCTCGAGCGCACCGGCCACTCCGTCGGGCGTGCGGCGCCAGCGCGCCAGCGGCCGATAGCGCCCGTCGAGCGCCGCGTAGGCGTGCGCGCCCGCCTCGATCGACCGCCAGTCCTGGCCGAGCGCGACGGCCGCCGCGTCGATCCCGTTCATGATGCCCTTGTTGTGGGTGGCCGCGCGCAGCGGGTCGAGCTCCGCGAACCGGCTCGCGCGCGCGATGCCGTCGGCGATCGCGTCGCCGCCGAGGACGTCCGCGCTCACCTCGGCCGCTACCCGCACGCGCCGGCGCAACGGCAGGTTGGACAGGATGCGCAGGCCGACGCGGCCGCCGACCAGCTCGTGCAACCGCGGCGCGACCGCCTCGGCGACGGTGTCGACGATGTTGGCGCCCATCGCGTCGCCGACGTGAACGTAGAGCTGGATGACGACCACGCCGGCGATCGGATCGAGCACGCGCACGTCGAGGTCCACGCAACCGCCGCCGCGCGCGACCATCCGCGGGATGGCCGCATTTGCGGTTTGCACGATCGCGTCGCGATGTGCCAGCACGCGGTCCGCGGCGCGGTCGGCGTCCGGCACGTCGTCGAACTGCACCTGCGTGGTCATCACCGGTGCGTCGGCGTCGCCGGTGAACCCGCCCGACAGGCGGACCAGGCGCGCCGCATTGGACGCCGCCGCGATCACCGACGGCTCCTCGACGGCCATTGGCACGATGTAGTCGCGTTGGTTGATGCGAAAGTTGAGCGCGACGCCCAGCGGCAGGCCGTGGCACGCGATGACGTTCTCGCTCATGCGGTCGGCGACATCGACCGGAAGGCCCCCGCCGGCGCGCAGCAGCGCCAGCGCGTCGGGCGACAGTTGGCGGCGCTCGGCGAGCAGCGCGAGGCGGCGGGGGAGCGGTTCGCGGTAGAACCCGGGGATGCGGCTGGTCATCGGTTACCTCTCGCGGTAGACGGTCGCTTCGGCGACGGTCACGAGCGCCGTCCGCGCGCGGCCGTCGGGCAGGTCGGCAAGGCACGCGATCGCGTCCGCGGCGCGGCGCTCGGCGAGAGCGCGACCTTCGGCGAGCGCGCCGGTCGCGTGCAGCGTGGCGAGGACGCGCTCGGCGAGCGGTTGCGGAACCGGGTCGCCGTCGGCGCCCGCCACGATCGCGGCGAGCGTGTCGGCCAGCTCCGGCGCGCGGTCGAGCGCGACGATGAGCGGATAGGTCATCTTGCCCTCGCGGAGATCGGTGAGCACCGCCTTGCCGGTGACCGCCGTATCCCCCGCGAAGTCGAGCAGGTCGTCGACGGTCTGGAAGGCGACGCCGAGGTGCAGGCCGTAGCGCTCGAGCGCCCGGCAGGTGGCTTCGTCGGCGCCGCCGGCGCGCGCCCCCGCGTACATGGCCCAGCGAAACAGGGCCGCCGTCTTGCCCTCGACGACCGCGAAGTAGTCGGCGCGCGACGCGTTGACGCGGCCGCGATTGGCGAGCTGGATCGCCTCGGCGCGGATCATCTCGTCGATCGTGTCGAGCGTTCGGTCGAGCAAGCCGGCGATGGCGGCGCGCTGAACGCGCTGCAAGGCTTGTACGAGCAGCCAGTCGCCCGCGAAGATGGACGCCGCATTGCCGTAGACGGTGCGCGCCGCCGGCGCGCCGCGGCGGGTGTCGCCGAGGTCGACGACGTCGTCGTGCAGCAGCGTCGCGCTGTGAATCAGCTCGACGGCGACCGCGAGCTGGCGCGCAGCCGGGCCGAAGCCGTCGCCGACTTTCGCGGCGAGCGCGACGCACATCGGCCGCAGGTGTTTGCCGCCGAGGTCGAGGAGGTGATGGGCGCAGCGGTGGACGACGGACGCGCCGCGCTCGACCGTGGTGAGGTCCGACTCGACGCAGTCCATGTCCGCTGCGATCCATGCGTGAAGGTCGGCCAGACGGGTGGCGAGGTCGTGCAGACCCCGGTCGGCGCACACGTCGCCGAGCTGGCTGAGCACGTCCGCGGTCGGAGCTGCGGCGGCGGTGGTCATGGGTCCTCCGGGAGGCATCACAGGGGTTCTACACTTCTGATGTTTCAAAAACATGTGAAAGTTTCTGAAAACTCGATCGAAATCCGGAGTGGTCGGGTGATGTGAACGAGTTTCGGCGGTTACCCGGCCGCCGGCGGCTCGGGCGCGCGGCGCGCGGACGCGGGGCGAGTCGCCGGCGCGGCGCGCGGGCGCGGGGGCGGGGCGCCGCGGCGGCGCAAACACGCGGCGCCGGTGCCGCGGCGGCGCGGCGCGCGGA
>RFGE01000286.1 GCA_003696105.1 Deltaproteobacteria bacterium
CCCGCGCGAGGCCGACGTAGCGCGGGTCGGCATCGCCCGCGATCCACCGGCGACCGAGCCGTTCGGCCACGACCGCCGTCGTGCCCGAGCCGGCGAACGGGTCGACGACCAGCTGTCCCTCGGCCGACGACGCGGCGACGAACCGCCGGATGAGTTCCTCGGGCTTTTGCGTGGGGTGATCGGTCTTTTCCGCGGTACCGTTGCACAACACCGGGATGTCGAGCACGTCGCGCGGCTTCGCGCCGAGCGGATGCGGCCGCCACCGATCGCGACGCCGGCCCCCGCCGTACTGCGACGACACCGCCTGGACGCGTTCCGGATAGCGGCGCGTGTGCGCGTTGTACGGGACGCGCACCGCGTCGATATCGATGCGATGCGCGCGCGACTTGCGCAGGTGCAGGATCGACTCGTGCGAGCGGCCCCAGTCGCGGCCGAGGTTGGCCTTGTTGCGATACGCCCACACCAACCACCGGCAGCCGCCCGCGAACCGGCGCGCCGACCGCGCCTTGACCTCGGCGAGGATCTCGGAAAACCCGCACACGTAGGCCGATCCGGCGGGCGCCAGCACGCGCTCGACCTCGGCGAGCCA
The DNA here is from genome assembly GCA_003696105.1 of Deltaproteobacteria bacterium. Classification (NCBI taxonomy): domain Bacteria; kingdom Pseudomonadati; phylum Myxococcota; class Myxococcia; species Deltaproteobacteria bacterium. The sequence goes on from RFGE01000286.1 coordinate 590, forward strand.
GGCGTCGCACCAGTCGACGTAGGCGTCGAGCGACTCGAACTCGTCCCACTCGGCCTTCGCCACCGCGTACGGCGGATCGGCGATCACGAGATCCACCGCGCCGTCGTCGATCGACCGCAACAGGTCCAGCGCGTCCGCGTACCACAGCGACCCGAGCGCCGTCCGCGCCGCCAGCCGCATGGGCGACGGCGGTCCGGCGAGATCGTCGGGGACCGGCAGCGTGCGCGCGACGCGCGGTGGACGCTTGGGCATGACGCGCGGCATAGTAGCGCGCGATGCCGACATCCGACGTGTTCATCCATCCGACCGCCGTCGTCGACCCCGGCGCCGACATCGGCCCCGGCACCAAGATCTGGCACTTCGCCCACGTGATGCACGGCGCGCGCATCGGCGCCGGCTGCGTGGTCGGCCACGGCTGTTACATCGGCAACGTCGTCATCGGTGACAACGTGCGCATCCAGAACCACGTGTCGGTATACGACGGCGTCACGCTCGAGGACGACGTGTTCTGCGGGCCGTCGTGCGTGTTCACCAACGTGGTCAACCCGCGGTCCGCGCACCCGAAGAAGGACCAGTTTCTGCCGACCCGCGTCAAGCGCGGTGCAACGATCGGCGCGAACGCGACCATCGTGTGCGGTGCGACGATCGGAGAACATGCGTTCATCGCCGCCGGCGCGGTCGTGCGCGGCGACGTGCCGCCCCACGCGCTGATGGCCGGCGTGCCGGCCCGGCGCATCGGCTGGATGGACGAGCGCGGCGACCGGCTGCCGGACGATTGGCAGCCGCCGCGCTGACGGGACCGCCGGCGCGGACGGGCGCTGGGCTGGCCGCGCCGGCCTGCGCCGTCAGTTGTCGGGGTGGCGGCGCATGAACGCCGGCACATCCAGCTCGCTGTCGAGATCGTCGTCGAGCACGTGGCGCAGCGACGGATGGACCCGCGAGAAGTCGCGGCGACGGCGCGGCAGGGCGGCGGGCGGCGCGAGGTTCGGCACGGTATCGCCGGTCACCGGATGGTCGGTCGGTCCGCTGCCGAGCGCGAGGTCGACCGGCGGCTCGGCCGCCTCGATGCTGATCTCGTCGTTGGCCGGCCCGGCTTCGGCGAGCGCGCACTCGACGCTGTAGTCTGCCGCGTGCGGCGTGTCCACGACCGGCGCCGGCGCTGCGGGCTCGCCGATGACGATCTCCCCCGACGTGTGGCTCGGCTTCGGCTGGGCCGGCGGGTACTCCCGCGTCACCTGCGACCGCCGATCGTAGGGGAGTGCGATCTGAGAGGGCGTCGACGACGTGCGCTGCACGGTACGGCCGCCGCGTTCGCGCTCGATGGCTTCGTCGCCGTGATCGAAACCGGTCGCGATTACGGTGATGCGCACCTCGTCGCCCATGTTGGCGTCGATCACCGAGCCGAAGATGATGTTCGCATCCTCGTGCGCGGCCTCCTGGACCAGCGTCGACGCCTCGTTGACCTCGTGCAGCGTCAGGTCCGGACCGCCGGTGATGTTGATCAGGACGCCGGTCGCTCCGTCGATGCTCACGTCCTCGAGCAGCGGCGACGTGATCGCCGCCTCCGCCGCCTCGACCGCGCGACGGTTGCCCGAGCCGACGCCAGTGCCCATCAGCGCGCGGCCCTGGTCCGACATGATCGTGCGCACGTCGGCAAAGTCCACGTTGATGAGCCCCGGCACGGTCATCAGGTCGCTGATGCCCTGTACGGCGTTGAGCAGCACCTCGTCGGCTTTCTTGAATGCGTCGATCATCGACACGTTGTGGCCGACGACCTGCAGCAGTCGATTGTTCGGGATGATGATGAGCGTGTCGACCGCCTCTTCGAGGCGCTCGATGCCGGCCTCGGCCTGGACCCGGCGCCGCTTGCCCTCGAACGTAAACGGCTTGGTCACCACCCCGACGGTGAGCGCGCCGCATTCGCGCGCGATCCGCGCGATGACCGGCGCGGCCCCGGTCCCGGTGCCGCCGCCCATGCCCGCCGTGACGAACACCATGTCGGCGCCCGTCACGGTGTCGGCGATGAGCTGCATGCTCTCCTCGGCCGCCTTGCGCCCGACATCCGGGCTCGCGCCGGCGCCGAGCCCGCGCGTGAGATTCTCGCCGAGCTGGAGCTTGGTCGGTGCCATGTTCGACTCCAGCGCCTGGATGTCGGTGTTGGCACAGACGAACTCGACCCCGTCGAGGTTCGCCGCGATCATCGTGTTGACGGCATTGCCGCCGCCTCCGCCGACGCCGATTACCTTGATTTTTGCGTGCGTGAGCTCGTCGAATTCGATCAGTGCCATGTGATGACCAGCCTCCCTACGTCACTTATCGATGCGGGCGCGGCGCGGGGCAAGTTTTTCAGAACATCTCTCCGAGCCACGACAGGGCGCGGCGCCAGCCACGTCGCTCTTCGGACCCCGCCAAGGGCGCAAAGAACGACTGTCCCTGCATGCCGTAGCGGACCAGGCCGACTGCAGTCGCGAACTCGGGCCCCTTGACCACGTCGATCAGACCGCCGAAGCCCTTGGGGGCGCCGGTCCGGGCCGGCACCTCGAGGATGTCCTCGCAGACCTCCGTCATGCCCGGCAGCGACGTCGACCCGCCGGTAATCACGACGCCGGCGGCGATGCTGTCGAGGTACCCGCTGCGGATCAACTCGCGCCGTACGTGGTCGAAGATCTCCTCGACGCGCGGCTGTACGATGCGCACGAGGATCTCGCGATCGAGCGTTTGCGGCGCGCGACCACCGACGGTCGGAACCTCCATCATCGTCTGGTCGCCGAGCAGATCGCGCAGCGCACAGCCGTACGCCTTCTTGATGTTTTCGGCCGCGCCGAGCGGCGTTCGCAGGCCCACGGCGATGTCGTTGGTGATGTGATTGCCGCCGAGCGGCAGGACCGCGGTATGGACGATCGCGCTGTCGACGTAGATTGCGATGTCCGTCGTACCGCCGCCGATGTCCACCAGCGCGACGCCGAGTTCGCGCTCGTCGTCTTCGAGCACCGCCAGCGCGGACGCCAGCGGCCCGAGCACGATCTCGGCCACGTTCAGCCCCGCCCCGTTGCAGCACTTGACGATGTTCTGCGCGCTCGTGACCGACGCGGTCACGATGTGAACCTTCGACTCGAGGCGAACGCCCGACATGCCGAGCGGCTCGCGGATGCCGTCCTGGTCGTCGACGATGTACTGCTGCGGCAAAACGTGGAGCACCTCCCGATCCATCGGGATCGCCACCGCTTTGGCCGCTTCGTTGACCCGGGCGACGTCGGAGTCGCGGACCTCCTTGTCCTTGACCGCGACGATCCCGTGCGAATTCAAGCCGCGGATGTGACTGCCCGAAATTCCGGCGTACACCGTGGTGATCTCGCAGCCGGCCATGTGCTCGGCTTCTTCGATCGCCTGCTTGATCGCCGCGATCGTTCGGTCGATGTGGATCACGACGCCGCGCCGAAGCCCGTTCGACGCGGACGTGCCGACGCCGGTGACGTCGATCTCGCCGTCCTCGTTCACCTCGCCGACGATCGCAGCGACCTTGGTCGTGCCGATGTCGAGGCCGACGACGATCTCCTCGCGTCTCGGTTTTGCCATCAGTTCGTCCCCCCGAAGCGAACCGTGATGCGGTTCGGGTTCGTCTCGTTGTCCAGGAACACAATGCGCGCACCTGCCCGTTCGTCGGGATCCAACGCGCGCCATGCCGCGTCGAACGCGGCCAGCCGGTCGTCCGGCTGCCGGTCGGCAGCGGTCCCCAACCGCAAAGCGAGCGGTCGATCGTAGGCAAACAGGGTGACGCCGTCGTCGGGGCCGAGGTGGACCTCGCCGAGTGGGGGCCGATCCGCGCTCCGCCGGTACGCGTCGGCGATGGCGAGCGCGCGGCGAATCCGCGCCTGCGCCCCGGCCGGGTCGGCGAGGTACTCGGTCCGCGCGATGCCGGTCACCACCGGCAGCCCGCGCCCCTCGCCGCGGTCGATCGCCGCCCGCTTGAACGGGCGCCCGTCCGCGTCCGCCAAGTAGAGCGCTCCGAGTTCCACGACAGCGGCCGCGCGCCGCTCTACGATCGAGACGTCGAGGGCGTTCGGCAACCGCCGCGCGACATCCGCGCGCGCGATCCACGGGTCGCGCTCGAGACGGCGGCGCACCTGGTCCGGATCGACGCGAAACACATTCGTGCCCGGGATGACGCCGGCGAGCGCGCGAACCCGATCGGGGCGGAGACGCTCGCAGCCGGACACGCGGATGGCGGCGACCGCGAACCGCGGCGACTGCGTCAGCCAGCCAACGGCGAGCGCGGCCGCCCCCGCGACCGCCGCCATGACCGCGACCGCGACGAGCCCCGGCAGCGCGCGCCGCCCCGCGCGGCGGGCGGCGGCGGCGACGGCACTCGCCGACGGCAGGTGGTCGCGCCACCGCTTGATGCGCCGGTTTCGCCGGGCGCGGCGCAGCCGGCGAACGCGCCGGCGCGCTTCGGTCGTGGGGCGGGTAGCAGCTCGGGGCACGTCCTACGTGCATAGACACGAACGCGCGCGCGGGGCAATTTTTCAGCCGTTTTCCGGCGCGACGCCGGCCGTCGCGCGCGGGGGAATGCGCGGCGCCGCCCGCGCGTTGTTCTGTCGGCGGCGGTCGGGCGTACCGGCGGCCCTGCCCCGGCGCAGCCGCCCGCGCGGCGCCCGGTGCTAGCCTGTCTGCGATGGCTCGGTTCCACATCCTCGTCGTCGACGACGAGCCCAACATCCTCACCTCGGTGCGGCGTGCGCTCGAACTCGAGGGCTACGCGGTCGCGGTCGCCGGGTCAGGTCCGGTCGCGCTCGACAAGCTCGCCGAGCGCGACGTGGATCTCGTGTTGCTCGACGTGGTCATGCCGGAGGTCGACGGTCTCGACGTGCTCGCGCGCATTCGCGAAGCTCGACCGGACGTGCCGGTCGTCATGATGTCGGGCAACGCCACGATCGAGACGGCCGTGCAGGCCACCAAGCTCGGCGCGCACGACTTCATCGAAAAACCGCTGTCGTCTGACAAGCTGCTCGTCACGGTCAAGAACGCGCTCGACTTCGCGCGCCTTCGCCGCGAGCACGAGCGGCTCGCGGCGCGCGAGGTGGCCGTCGCCGAGATGATCGGCACGAGCGCGGCGATGCGGGCGATCTTCGACAAGATCGCCAAGACGGCGCCGACCTCGGGACGCGTGCTGATCACCGGAGAAAACGGCACCGGCAAGGAGTTGGTCGCCCGCGCCATCCACCGCCACTCCAAGCGCGCCGACGCGGCGTTCGTCAAGGTCAACTGCGCCGCCATCCCCCACGAGCTGATCGAGAGCGAGCTGTTCGGCCACGAAAAGGGCGCGTTCACCGGCGCGACCCAGCAGCGGCGCGGCAAGTTCGAACTCGCCGACGGCGGCACGCTGTTTCTCGACGAGATCGGCGACATGACGCCGAGCGCCCAGGCGAAGGTGTTGCGCGTCTTGCAAGAGGGCGAACTCGAGCGCGTCGGCGGCTCCGAAACCATCCGGGTGGACGTGCGCGTCATCGCGGCGACGAACAAGATCCTGCCCGACGAGATCGCGGCGGGGCGTTTCCGCGAAGACCTGTACTACCGGCTCAACGTCGTCCCGATCGAGCTGCCCCCGCTTCGCCACCACCGCGAGGACATACCGGCGCTGGTGGATCACTTCTTGCGCATCTGCTGCGAAGACAACGACCGGAGGCCGAAGCGGATCGCGCCGTCGGCCGTGACCCTGCTGATGCAGTACGACTGGCCCGGCAACATCCGCGAGTTGAAGAACCTGATCGAACGCCTCGTGATCCTCACCGGCGACGCGCCCGAGATCGGCGAAGCGGACGTGCGCGACGCGTTGCCGCAGACGACGCCCACGCGCGGCTCGTACGCCCGCGGCGTGTCCCTCAAGGACATGGTGGCCGCCGCCGAGCGCGACATCATCCTCGCGGCGCTCGCCGAGCACGACCACCACATCGCCAACACGGCGCGCGCGCTGCAGCTCGAGCGCTCCCACCTGTACAAAAAGATGAAGGCGCTCGGAATCGACCACCGGGCCGCCGGCCGCGACCCATAGCGGGAGCCGACCGGCCCCGCGGCCCGCGCCTATGCCAAGGCCGCCTTGGCCTTGCCGGCCTTGGCCTTGCCGGCCCTGGCCTTACCGGCCTTGGCCTTGCCGACCTTGGTCGCCGCGCCGTTGCGCTTGCCGGTGCCGTTGACCGCGCCCACCGCGTCGCGCAGCGCGTCGATTTTCGGCGTGTGCTCCCAGGTGAACGTCGCGCCGGTGCGGCCGAAATGGCCGTACGCCGCCGTCCGCCGGAAGATCGGCCGGCGCAGGTCGAGTTCGCGGACGAGCATCCCGGGGCGGCAGTCGAACGTCCGCGCGACGGCCTTGGCGAGCCGCTCGTCCGACACGGTACCGGTGCCGAACGTGTTGACCAGCAGCGACACGGGCTTGGCCACGCCGATCGCATATGCAAGTTGCACCTGCACCTTCTTGGCAAGCTTCGCCGCCACGACGTGCTTGGCGATGTAGCGAGCGTAGTAGCTCGCAGACCGGTCGACCTTCGACGGATCCTTGCCCGAGAACGCGCCGCCGCCGTGCGCTCCCATGCCGCCGTAGGTATCGACGATGATCTTGCGACCCGTGAGGCCGGAGTCGCCCATCGGTCCGCCGACGACGAATCGCCCGGTCGGATTGACGAAGACCTTGGTCTTCGGCGTCCACAGGCGCTTCGGCACG
>RFGE01000287.1 GCA_003696105.1 Deltaproteobacteria bacterium
CACGCCCGCCGGCCGCCGGCTGCTCGACCAGGCGCATGCCGGCTGGAAGGCCGCGCAGAAGAAGGCGCGGTCGCTGCTCGGCGCCAAGACCGCCGACGCGATCGGCCGCGCGAAGGTTCCGTCGCTCGACGAGTAGACCGGCGGCGCGCCGCGGCTCGCGGGGCTGCCACGCGAGCGGGCCGTGTCCGCACGCGGACCCCCGCCGATGGTTCCGTCGAGCCGTCCGCTCCGCCGTGCGGCGGCGGCCGGTGTCTGGTGAACGCGGCGGCGGTCGCCGCACGTCACGCACATCGCCGGCCACCCAAAATCGTTGCCACGTGCCACCGCCTGTGGTAATCGCCGGTGCGTCGTTGGCCCCGGGTCGGGACGCAGTCGATGAGCGGTTAGCAGGAACACGACACGTCGTCTCGCACGCGGCCGCGAGCGGTGGCCATAGCGGCCGCGAAATTCCGCGGCGTCGCGCCGTGGACGCAACCCGGCGGTCGCGTCGCCGATACCTGGGTCCGGACGACGGTATTCGCGAGCAGGAGCGAGGCTATGGCATTTCGAACGTGGTTTGCGTCAGCGGTCGCCGCCGCGGTCGCTGTGTCCGGGTGTGGGGTCGAGCCGCCCCCGGAAGGACACGGCACGATCGAGGGCACGGTATGGATGGGCAGCCCACTTCAGGGCGCGACCGTCCGCGTCATCCAGTGGGACCAGGACGGCAACGCCATCGAGCAGAAGGGCGAGCCAGCCATCACCGACGACACCGGCGCGTTCTCGGTGACCCACGGCAATGCCGGCGGAATCGTGCTCATCGAAGTGAGCGGCCCGGCGACGTACGAGGAGCCGTTTACGGGATCGCCCATCGTCGTAGACAACGAGGTCGTGCTTCGCGGCGCCGTGTGGAACCTCGGCACCGGCGAGAGCCGCAGCGGTATCGTGATCTCTCCCGTCACGACGCTGGCCGTGGCGCAGGCCGAGGCCAAGTATGCCGCGGGCGGCGGTGGCTTCGAAACCATCTCGGACGCCGTCGCGAAGTCGTACGATCACCTCGGCGCGCACTTCGGCGGCATCGCGCTCGATACGACCCTCCCTGTGAACCTTCGGCTCACCGAGCGGCGCGACACCAACGCCGAGGTCCGCTACGCGCTGAGTTTGATGGGGCTGTCGTACGTCGCGTCGACCATCGCGGCCGACGCCGGACTGACCGAAAACGCGTCGAACCTCGCGGTCCTCACCGGGCTGCTGTCCGACGACCTGTCCGACGCCCGCGCGCTGTTCGACGGCAGCGGACCGAATGGAGCCATCTCGCTCGGCGCGTGTGACAGCTATTGTGCGCTCGACGCCAACACGGTGCGGTCCGGGGTCGGCCTGGGAATCCAGGCGTTCATCGCGTCGACGGACAACCGGACTCAGCTCGAACTCGGCGACGTGGCGCTGCTCATCCAGAGCATCACGAAGAACGAAGATCCATACCTGTTTCCGGCCGACCAGGATCCCGACGAGGTGGACGAGACGCCGCCGATGATCGTCTTCGAGCCGCCGACGCCGGCAAACGCCGCCGTCGTCGCGGGCCTGATCGAGATCCGGGCGCGCGCCGCGGACGACTTCACGCGCGAGCCACCGCTGGCGATCACCGCACCCGGCTGGTTGGCCGACGAGGACGGGGACCCCGAAAACGAGGTCATCTTGGCCCACTTCGACGTGGCGAACCTGCCCGCGGAGCAGCGGACGGTGGTGGTGACGCTCAGCGCGAAAGACGCCGCGGGGAACGTCGGGACGGCGACCCGGCGGTTCACGATCGACCGAGGGCCGCCGCTGGTCGAGATTACCCGGCCGCAAAGCGGCGGCGTCTACCGCGGGTCGATCCCGGTCGAGGCCGTGGCGATCGACGGGAACCTGGCGTCCTTCGCGATCGAAGAGCCGGCCGGACTCGTCGACGACGACGCCGGGCTCGACAGGATCCTCGCGTCGTATTCGCCGGGCGCGCGGCCGGACGGTCCCATCGTCTTCCGCGTGCGCGCCGTCGACGAGGCGGGCTTCGAGAGCACCGCCGAGGTCACGGTGCTGCTCGACCGGACGCCGCCGGACGTCGCGGTGACGGCGCCGGCCGGAGGCACCTGGACGGCGACGCCGACGGTCACGGTCCGCGCGACCGCGACGGACGCGCTGGCGGGCGTCGCCGGCGTGTCCGTGGAAACCGGCGGCGTGACCTACCCGGCGTCGCTGGTCGACGGCGCATGGGAGGCGACGGTGCCGCTGTCGGCCGATGCCTGCGGCACCCCGGGGTGGAGCGGCGCCAACGTGCTCCGGGTGAGGGCGTGGGACGCGGCCGGGAACGTGAGCCCGGACGCGAGGGTGACGGTCCACTACGACAACTGCGATCCGACGATCGTCGTGTCCAATGGGGGCGCGGCCGCTGCGGTGCCCGACGAGCGGGACCTGGTGGTACGGTTTCCGGGCGCCGCGGGGGGCGACTTCACGCCGCGGTTTTCGGGACCGGGGAGCCGCGGTGCGAGGATGGAGTACGACCTGAGCGGCACGGCGCCGGGGCCGAGCGTGTACAAGTACACGATGCGCCACGACGGGGTCAACCCGGTGACGTGGCACCTGTGGGCGCAGGACAATCGCGGGGTCGCGCGGGTGGAGTACCGGCTTCGGCGCCCGGGCGAGGGCAGTTTCGGGCCGTGGACGACCAGCGGCGTGTTGACGCCGTCGGACGCGGGGGTGAGCCATCGGATCGTGTTGACCCGGGACAACGCGCCCGGGATCGACACGATGGACGGCGAGTGGCAGATGGCCCTTCGCGTCACCGACATGACTGGTCGCACGTACGAGCCGCCGCACCCGGTGCGGTGGCGAAACCGGCTCATTGGCGGCCCGGTGTACGTCCAGGCGGTGTCGGCTAGCGAGCCGCTGCCGTCGTCGGTGTACGCGTGGCCGTCCGGGTATGGTCCCCGGAGGAACAACCTGAGCGTCCCGTACGGCACGGGCAAGCGGCTGGTGGTCCAGCGCTACCGAATCATCAACGGCACCGGTTACGACACGATGGTGTCGGTGCAGCCGAAGGTGACCGCGGTGATCCGGCGGACGTTTCACCGGCGGAACGTGATGAGCGCGCGCGATCCGCTCTCCGCTCGGGGGCCGAACTGTTCGTCGAATGCGTTTTCGCCGGCGTCGACCGGGGGCGCCTGCCTCGCGGCGGTGCCGCCCACGACGAGCGTCGCGCCCGCGCCGTTGACGTGGGACGAGAGCCGGTTCATCCGGGGGGTGGACGCGCGCCGCGTGCGGTATGCGCCGGGGTACCCGGCCGACGGGGCCGCGGTGACGGCGTGCAGCGGGCCGGGATGCGACCCCTACCAGTGGGTGGTTCCGGGCGAGGCGATTGGAGGCGGGCCGGGCGTGCTCGACGTGATCGTGTGGACCAACGACTGGACGTTTTTGTGGTACGAGCAGCTGGGCGGGACGCCGGCGGACCGGACGGTGCAAAAGCAGGTGGCTCCGACGGGCACATGGCGGGTGTTCGGGACGACCACGAGTTGGGGCTCGGCCTACAGCGAGACCGTGTGCGACGACATGCACAGGCCGCCGTGCACGACGTTGGACTTCATCGCCCGCCACCTGTGGGTCAAGTATCTGTACTCGGTGTCGGTGGTGGCGAATGACGGGGAGCTCGCCGGAGACGACGACTTCGACCGGGTGGAGTTCGCGGTCCAGGCGGGGCCGGACTCGGTGCGGTTCTATGCGCCGGAGACGTCAATTCAGCCGGCTCACTGGGTGGAGGGCGTGGTGGCGCCGATGCCGGTGGGCTTCGTGTACGCTCCGGCGGCGGAGAACGAGGGGATTCCGTAGCACTGCGGAACCGAGGAGAAAGG
>RFGE01000288.1 GCA_003696105.1 Deltaproteobacteria bacterium
CGCGGGTTCCGCCGCGGCCTGCCCGGCCTGCGGCGGCGCGGCCTGCGGCGGCGCGGGTTCCGCCGCGGCCTGCCCGGCCTGCGGCGGCGCGGCCTGCGGCGGCGCGGCCACCGGCCCGGTCGGCGGCGCGAACGTCGCGACCGCCCCCGGCGCGTCTGCCCCCGTGGCCTGCGGATTCATCAGCACCGGCTCGGTCGGCTTGCCGTCGGCGCCGACCGCGCCGATCGACGGCGCGAACATCCCCAGCATCGTCTTCGCGGGCCCCTTGGCCGCGCTGGCGGCCGGTTTGCCGCCGCCCGCCACGTCCACGCGCTCGACCTCGGTGAGCAGTTGGCGCAGCGTCATGTAGCGCTTGCTGGACACGCGGTCGAGCGCCTTGACGATGATCGCTTCGACGGCCGGCGGTACGGTCCCGCGCTGGGACGGCGGCACGAGGTCCCCCTGCAGATGCGCCTGCATCACGGCGTCCGCGTCGCCGATGTACGGCGGCTGGCCGACCAGCATGTAATAGAAAATCGCGCCGAGCGAGTAGATGTTCGACCGCTGGTCGACGGGCTTGCCCTCGACTTGCTCCGGCGACAGGAATTCGGGCTCGCCCTGCACCTTGTCCTTGAGCGGAGTCGGGATGCCGAAGTTGATGACCTTGACGGCGTCGCCCGGGCCGACCAGCACGTTCTTCGGGCTGACGTCGCGGTGGATCACGCCCACCTTGGCCGCCTCGGATAGCGCATCGCCGATCGCCAACAAGATCGCGCGCGCGCGCTCCACCGGCAGCACGCCCTGGGACACGAGCGCCTTGAGCGGTTGGCCGTCGACCTTCTCCACCGCGACCCACAGCTGGTCGCCACGCTTGCCGTGCGCCAGAACGCGCGCGACCGTCGCGGCCTGCACGCGCTCGAGTTGTTTGAGTTCGCGCTCGCTGCGCTGGCGCAAAAGCGGCGTCGGGAACACGGCGTCGTGGACGAACTTCACGACACACTCGGCCTGCGTCTGCGTATCGGTGGCCGCGTAGATCTCGCCGGTGCGGTGGCCGCCGATGCGCGGCCCGAGCACGAATCGGCCCCCGAGGCGATCGTCCCCCGCGTCGGAAGCGGCCCCGTCCTCGGCCGGGACGAGGCGCTGGGCGCAGCTCGGACAGAAGTTCGCCTCGTCCGGGAACTGCATGGAGGCGCACGCAGGATTCGGACAGCGCTTCATGCCGAGCCGATCCTACGAGTAAACCCGTGTCGGAATCAACGTTTCGGGGCAGTTCGTTCGGCGCTGGACGCACCTTCCGCGCGCCGCGCGAGCCCGCCACCGCCGCGAGACGCCGCGCCGGCGCGTCGGCGCAACCGGCGAGACCGAGGACCGCACGGCCCGCGGCGGCCTTTGCCGCGCGCGAACCGGAGTGCGCGCATGCGGCGGCCGCTGTTGTCACAGACGGCGTGACATGCCGTCACACGCACTCCGCGCACGAGTCCGCCGCGGCGCGAATCCGGTTCGGCTGCTGCCTCAAATCGGGCCCGTTTCGCGCCGGGCGCCCGGCGGAATGCGACTTGCATCGTCCGGCGATGCGACCGCCAGGGAGCCATTGCCATGCGCATTCTCACTGCATCCTTCGTTTCCCCGGACGAGTTCCTGTGCCACCTGCGCGACGCGCCGCCGGAGCGTGCGCTGTTCTATCGTTCGCGCGGTCCGCTGGCCGACGGCGAGCCGGTCGTCGTCGACGTGACCTTCCCGGGACTGCCGAACCGTGCGCTCGTGCGCGGCACGGTGCGGGGGCCGGTCGCCGGCCGCGGTGCCTGGATCGTCCTGGACGAGGCCGATGCATCCACCTGCGCGTTCCTGTTGCGGCTGGCGCGAGGCGATTCGAACGTCGACCCCCTCGTGAGCCGCCAGTTCGACCGCTTTCCGGCGGACCTGCCGGTCGAGTGCGACGTCGAGCGCGCCGACGGCGGCGGCCGCGAACGGATTCTGAGTCGGACGGTCGATGTCGGGGCCGGCGGAGCGTTCGTCCGCGCAGTCGCCATCCCGCCGGTCGGCTCGCGCGTCACCCTCGCGTTCCCGCCAGCCGGCCGGCAAGGGATCGGTCCGATCCGCCTGTCCGGCGAGGTCGCGTGGACCCGGCGCGCCGCCGGTCCGTGCGGATTCGCCGTGCGGTTCGCCGACCGATCGGCCGCCGACGCGCGGGCGCTGCGATCCGCGCTGCGCCGGGCGTCGGAGACCGGCCGCGCCACGTTCGCGACGGCTTGACAGGCTGCGCAAGGTTCGCTACAAGCCGGGCTCCCGTGGCTTCCAACACCAAGATCACCGAGCGCCGCCGCAAGCTCCGCCAGCGCAATGCGGGGCGCGCCCGCAAGAATCGCGAGGCGCGGCGGTCGACGCCGTCCGACGCCGAACTGTTCGCGGGCTGCGGCGAGCCCGGCAAGCCCGCGCCCAAGGCCGCACCGGCTCAGTAGCCGGCCCGACCGTTCGCCCCGCCCTCCGGCAAGGCGAACGCGCGTCCCGCGCGGGCGCCAGCGCCTACGACCTCGCCGCGACCCGGTCGACCGAGTAGACGCCGTTGATCCGCGACAGAGAGCGCATCACCGCCTTGAGCTGATCGAGGTCGGTCACGTCGGCGTGAAACGTGTTGACGGCGCGTTTGTCGTCGGTCGCGCGGCAATGTGCCTGCGAAATGTTGACGCCGGAATCGGTGAACGCCTTGGAAATGTGCGCCAACAGCCCCGGCTTGTCCGCGCAAACCACCTGAATGGCCACGGGGTGGTGCCCCTTGACGGAGGGGTCCCATTCCACCTCGACGCGGCGCGCGGGATCGAGGTCGAGCGCCTTCTGGCAGTCCCTCAGGTGCACGGTGACCCCTCGGCCGCGCGTCACGAACCCGACGATCTTGTCCCCCGGCAGCGGACTGCAACAGCGCGCATAGCGGACGAGCACGCCGTCTTCGCCCGCCACCTTGATGGCACTGCCGGAGCTTCGGCGGGTCACGCGCCGCAGGATCTGGGTGATCGGGTTCGGCCTCCCCTCCCCCGACGCCTTGCCCCCGCCCTTACGGCGCTCCGGCGGAACGATCGCTTCGGCGACCTGCGCCGCGCTCACCTTGCCGTACCCGACCTCGGTAAACAGCCCCTCGACCGTGTTGCACTTGAGCTGCTCGGCCGCCCGTTGCAGATCGCCCGCGCGCTGGGCCTTGCTCAGCGACACGCCCCACTTTTTGAGCGTGCGCTCGACCAGGTCGCGCCCCAGGGCCGCGGCGCGCTCGCGCTCCTCGCGGCGCAATCGGTGGCGGATCTTCGTCTTCGCGCGCGCCGTCTTGACCAGCTTGAGCCAGTCCTTGTTCGGTTTCTGGTTCGGCGACGTGATGATCTCGACCGTGTCGCCGTTGCGGAGCTTGTAGCGCAGCGGGACGATGACGCCGTTGACGCGCGCGCCCGAGCAGTGGTCGCCGATGTTCGTGTGGATCGCGTACGCCATGTCGATCGGACACGACCCTTTCGGCAGCGCCTTGACGTCGCCGCGCGGCGTGAACACGTACACCTCGTCGCCGAACAGGTCGATCTTGACCGACTCGATGAACTCGGTCGGGTCCTTGAGATCCTGCTGTGACTCCATCATCTGGCGGAGCCACGCGAACTTGCGCTCGTCGTCGGTGAAGCCGGCCGGCTTGCCCTCTTTGTACTTCCAGTGAGCCGCGACGCCGAACTCGGCGACGCGGTGCATCTCCTCGGTGCGAATCTGGATCTCGATGCGCTCGCCGTCCGGGCCGATCACCGCGGTGTGGAGCGACTGGTACATGTTGGGCTTCGGCAGCGCGATGTAATCCTTGAACCGCCCCGGGATCGGCGTCCACGCCGAATGGGCGACGCCGAGCGCCTGGTAACAGGCCGCCACGCTGTCGGTGATGACGCGAAATCCGATCTTGTCGTGGATCTCGTCGAACGACCGCCCCGTCCGGCGCATCTTCTGGCGGATCGACCACAGGTGCTTGGCGCGGCCGGTCACCGTGCAGTGGACGCCGCCGGCGGCCATCTCCTTCGCGATCAGCTGCTCGACGTCGGCGATGTAGCGGCGGCGCTCGCTCTCGGACTGGTCGACCGCGGCGCGGATCTGCTCGTACTCGCCCGGATACAGGTAGCGAAACGACAGATCCTCGAACTCGCACTTCATCCACTGAATGCCGAGCCGATGCGCGAGCGGCGCGTAGATCTGCATCGTCTCGGCCGCGATGCGCTCCTGCTTCTCCGGCGGCAGCGCATCGAGCGTGCGCATGTTGTCGAGGCGATCGCAAAACTTCACGAGGATGACGCGGATGTCCCGCGCCATCGCGAGCAGCATCTTGCGGAAATTCTCGGCCTGCCGCTCCTCCCGGGTGCTGTAGGGCAGCTTGCCGAGCTTCGTGACGCCGTCGACGAGAAACGCGATCTCCTGGCCGAAGTGCTCGGTCAGCTCTTCGACCGTCACGCTCGTGTCCTCGACGGCGTCGTGCAGCAGACCGGCGCACACGCTCGGCACGTCGAGCTTGAGCTGCGCGATCAGCGCCGCGACGGACACCGGGTGCGTGACGTACGGGTCGCCGGACCGGCGCATCTGCCCCTCGTGCGCCTTGCACGCGAACGCATAGGCCCGCTCGACGAGTTCGATGTCTGCCTCGGGGTGGTACGACCGGATCGCAGCAGTAATCTCGCTCAAACGCTGCACTCCCTTCCAATGTACCAGAATCACCGCGGTTCGACGGCCGGCGGCGCCCGCACCCGACGCCCGCCGCCGCCGGTCACCGGGCGCCCGCGGCGATCAGCGCCTCGGCGTGCCGGTAGGCCGCATCCTCGTCCAGGGCGGCCACGGCGGCGCGCGCGTCCTCCGGCGCCGCGTCGCCGAGCTTGCGCACCAGATATAGCGCGCGCAGTTGGGCGTAGGCCCGTTCCAGGTCGTCGTTGATCACCCGGTGCTGGTACTCGCGGTGGTAGGCGAGTTCCTCGATCGCCTTGGCGAGCCGGCGCGCGATGACCTCGGGGGGGTCCGTCGCCCGCTTCTTGAGCCGCTCGCGCAGCGCATCGAGGCTCGGCGGGAGGATGAACACCATGAGGCTGTCGTGCGGGAACTGGCCGTGCAACGCGCGGCCGCCCTGGCCGTCGACATCGAACACCACGTCGCGGCCGGCGACGAGCGCGCGCTCGACCGCGGCGCGCGACGTGCCGTAGCGGTTGCCGTGCACGACGGCGTGCTCGGCAAACTCGCCGCGGGCGACCATGTCGTCGAATGTTGCATCATCCACGAACACGTAGTCGCGGCCGTTGATCTCGTTGGAGCGCGGCGGCCGCGTCGTGTAGGAGACCGAGAACTCGAGGTCGTCGAACTCGGACAGCAACCGGCGCGCGAGCGTCGTCTTGCCGGCGCCCGACGGCGAGCTGATGACGACCAGGATGCCCCGCCTATTCGACATTCTGCACCTGCTCGCGGATCTTTTCGAGTTCGGCCTTCGCCTCGACGACGAGCGCGGCGATGTCGGCCGATTGGGACTTGGAGCCGACCGTGTTGACCTCGCGGCCCAACTCCTGCACGAGGAAGTCGAGGCGGCGGCCGACCGGCTTGTCGGACGCCATCAGTCGCTCGAATTGCGCGATGTGGCTGCGGATGCGGACGACCTCCTCGGTCACGTCCTGGCGGTCGGCGATCAGCGCGACCTCCTGGGCGAGCCGCGCCTCGTCGACCTGGACGTTGGCGTCGCGCAGGAGCCGGGCCAATCGCTCGCGCAGCCGGTCGCGCGCCTCCTCGGGCGCCGCCGCCGCGCGCGCCTCGATCCGGTCCGCCAGGTCGCGAATGCGCGCGATCCGCGCGGTCAGATCCGCGAGCAATGCCGCACCTTCGGCCTCGCGCATCGCGACGAGCGCGTCGAGCGCCTCGTCGACCGCCGCCCCGACCGCGGCCGCCAGTGCGTCGACGTCGTCGTCGTCGAGGTCCGCCGGGGCGACGACGCCCGGCTGCGCGCAGACCAGGTCGAGGCCGACCGCGGTGTCGGGCAGGCCGAGTTCGCGGGCGACATCCGCCAGCGCCCGGTACACGCGGCGTGCCGCATCCACGTCGACCCGGACGCCGGCGGCGGCCGGCCCGCCATCGATGCGCAGCGACAGCGCGATGGCGCCGCGGTGAACGCGCGCGCGCACGCGCTGCTGCACCTTCTCCTCGATCGACGGGTCGAGCGGCGCGCCGCGCACCTTGATATCCACGAACCGGTGGTTGACGGACTTGAGCTGGACCGTCACCCGCCGGTGGCCGATGGGCGCGGCGCCGCGCCCGTACCCGGTCATGCTGCGCATCGCCAGACATGTATCACGCCGGGCCGACCGTCCCCCTCCGCCGCGCCGCCGCGCCGGGCCGCGCGGGCCGCCGTCCGCCCCCGCCGCGCCGCCGCGCCGGACCGCGCGGGCCGCCGTCCGCCCCCGCCGCGCCGCCGTGCCGGGCCGCGCGGGTGGCACGGGCATTGTATGGTCCGCGCGTGATGCGCTGGACCGTTCTCGCCGTCGGCCTGGCGTGCGCCGCCGGCTGCCCCGCCGACCGCGCCGCGCCCGCGCCCCGCGAGCGCGTACGGCTGTGGCACACGTTCTCGGCGTACGAGACCGAGGCGCTCAACCGCGCCCTCGCCGATCGCGGCGCCGCGGTCGAATCGACCCTGCTGCCGTTTTCCCGCGCCCGCCAGATCGTCGCCGACGCGCTGCGCGACGGCCACGACTGTCCCGACCTGGTGCGCATCGACGCGACGTGGCTGCCCGAATTGGCCGGGGCCGGGTTGCTCGCGCCGGTGCCCGACGACGCGCCGGCGCGCGCGTGGCTGCCCGAGGCGGCGGCGCTCGCGCGCCACGCGGGGACGGCCTACGGGGTGCCGCAGGCGCTCGACGGCCTCGCCCTGTTGTACGACCCGGACCGCCTCG
The DNA here is from genome assembly GCA_003696105.1 of Deltaproteobacteria bacterium. NCBI lineage: Bacteria > Pseudomonadati > Myxococcota > Myxococcia > Deltaproteobacteria bacterium. The sequence continues at coordinate 6,906 of RFGE01000288.1, forward strand.
CGCGCGCCGGCGCCGCGTGGCCGCCGCGGACCGTCAACGAGCTGGTCGCCACCGCCCACCAGCTCACGATCGACGGGCGCTACGGGCTGTCCGTGCGGGTGGACGGCTACTGGTTCGTCGCGTTCTTGCGCGCGTGGGGCGGCGACGTCGTGGATCCGGCGACCGGTGCGCTCGGCATCGATCGGCCCGAAGCGGTGGCCGCGCTCGACCAGTTTGCCGCGCTGTTCGGACCCGGCGGCGTCGCGCCACCGCCGCCGCCGCCCGGCCGGGAGGCGCCGGCCACCGCCCGCTGGTTCCGCGAAGGACGCGTCGCGATCGTGGTCGACGGGCCGTGGGCGGTGCCGGAGCTGCGCGCCGGCGGCCACGCGCTGGCGGTGGCGCCGTTCCCCCCCGGCGCCGACGGGCGCGGCGCCGCGCCGCTCGGCGGCGCGCTGTTCTGCGTGCCGGCGTGTGCGCGCCGCGCCGACGCCGCGTGGCGGCTCGCGTTCGCCCTCACCGAGCCGGCCGTGCAGGCCGCGTGGGCCCGCGATCTGGGCGTCGTGCCGACGACCGAGGAAGCGCTTGCGGGCGCCGGCGCGTTCGCGCGCGCGTTCCGCGACGCGCTGCGCGCCGCGCGCCCGCTGCCCCGCCACCCGATCACGGCCGAGCTGTTCGACGACCTCACCCCCGCCGTCGCCGCCGTCGTCGCGGGCGACGCGACCGCCGAGGAGGCGCTCGCCGGCGTCGCGCGCGCGTGGACGCGCCTGCTGGCTCGCCACCGCGGAGGCCGCCCGTGACCGGCCGCGCCGCCCGGTCGCTCACCGGCCGCGTGCTCGTCGTGCTCGCGCTCGTGGCGATCGTGCCGGCGGTGACGGTCGGCGCGATCGCGATCTGGCGGGCGCGCGCGAGCCTCGAGACGGAGGTCGTGCGCGGCAACCTCGCGCTGATTCGCGCGCTCGGCGCGTCGCTCGACGCGCGGCTGCAGAGCGCGCGCCGCGCGCTCGAGATCGCCGCCGGGACCTGGGCCGACCCGCGCACGGCGCAGACGGCGCGCGACGCCGATCCGGCGCCGGTGCGACGCCTGCTGCGCCGACTGCGACGCCACGAGCCGCTGCTGGCGTCGGTGGCGATCTACGACGTCGACGGCCAACCGATCGAAGGGGACACGCTGCCGATCGACGCCACCGCCGGCGCCCACGCGTTTGGCGGCTACATCGGCGACGTCACATTCGTCGACGGAACGCCGCGAGTGCGCGTCGTGACCCAGGCGCGAAGCCGCACCGGCGAACTCGTCGGCGTGTTCGCCGCGCAGCTCGACCTCGGCTTCATCTCCGAGGCGCTCGCGAGCGCGCGGCTCGGCCCGGGCGCGCGCTTGCTCGTGGTGGACGGCGACGGCGTGCCGGTCGCACGCTCGGACGGCGCGCCGGCGGCCGGCGCGCGCAGCCTGCGCGGCGTCCATCCCGCCGTCGACCGCGCGCTCGGCTCGGCGACCGAGGGCAGCATCGAAGCAGGCGGCGTCGTGTCCGTCTACCGCAACCTCGCGACGTACCAGTCGCTGCGCGGCATCCGGTGGGCGCTGATCCTCGACCAGCCGGCGGCCGACGCCTACGCGCTGGCGCACGAGACGACGCGCACGACCGTGGCCGGCGTCGTCGGCGCCCTCGCGCTCGCCCTCGTCGTCGGCTTTGCGTTCGCCACTCGCCTGACGCGACCGCTGCGCGCGCTGGCTGCGCGCGCCGATGCGATCGCCGATCGCGATCAGCCGGAACCGAAGCCGCCAATCCGCGGCCCCGGTGAGATCGGCGCGCTCGCCGAACGCATCGAACAGATGGCCGGCCGAATCGCCGAGCGCGCGCGGCTCAAGGACGCGCTCGCGCGCGGCGACCGGCTGGCGGCCGTCGGAACGATGGCGGCCAGCATCGCCCACGAGATCAACAACCCCCTCACCACCGTGCTCGGCTACGCCAAGCTGCTGCAGGAGGGCAAACCCGACGACGATCCAGACCTGCCGGGCCTGCAACTCATCGCCGAAGAATCCGAGCGGATGCAGGCCAAGGTGCGCGCGCTGCTCGACTACTCGCGCAGCGACACGGCCGGGGCGCCGGATCCCGACACGGCGAGCTGCGACGTCAACGACCTGGTCGACAAGACGATCGCGCTCGTCGGCCCGGTGCTCCACAAGCGGCGCATCCAGGTGCATACGCAACTCGCGAGCCCACTGCCGCGGGTGCGCTGCGACGCGCACAGCCTGCAGCAGGTGTTCGTCAACCTGGCCAACAACGCGGCCGATGCGATGGCCGACGGCGGCGAGCTGATCGTCGCCACGCAGCTCGGGCCGGCGGCCGCGACCGTTCACGTCACGTTCGACGACACCGGACCCGGCGTGCCCGACGCGGACCGGGACCGCATCTTCGACCCGTTTTATACGACCAAGGGCGCCGGCGCGGGCACCGGCCTCGGCCTCGCGGTCGTCCGCCATCTCGTCGCGCGCTGCGGCGGCCAGGTCACGGTCGAGCCCGGCGCGCGCGGCCGTGGCGCGCGGTTTCGCGTCGTGTTACCCATCGAGGAATGAGTTCGCCTGCCGCCAGCATCCTCGTCATCGACGACGAGCGCGGCATCCGCAGCCTTTGCCGCGACGTGCTCGGGCGCGCCGGTTACCGCGTGGACCTGGCCGAGACAGGCGCCGACGGGGTTGCGCGCGCGCGCGGCGGCCGGTACGACCTGATCCTGTCGGACATCCGCCTCCCCGACGTCGACGGCCTGCAGGTGCTCGAACAGGTCCGAGCCGCCCACCCGGACCAGACGGTCATCCTCATCACGGCCTACCCGTCGGTCGACACCGCGGTCCGGGGCATGAAGCTCGGCGCGCGCGACTACATCGCCAAGCCGTTTACGCCCGACGAGCTGCGCATGGTCGTCGCGCGCGCCCTCGACGAAGACGCGCTCCGCCGCGAGAACGCGCGGCTGCGGGACGAACTCGCCTACCGCAACCTGATCGGCGCGTCACCCGCGATGGTCGCGTTGCGCGACACGATCGATAAGGTGTCGCGCGCCGACGCGAGCGTCCTGATCACCGGCGAAAGCGGCGTCGGCAAGGAGGTCGTCGCGCGCGCGATTCACTATCGCGGCACCCGCGCGGCCGGACCGTTCGTCGCCGTCAACTGTGGCGCCCTGGTGGACAACCTGCTCGAGAGCGAGCTGTTCGGCCACGTCCGCGGCGCGTTTACCGGAGCCGACCGGCCCAAACGCGGCCTGTTCGTCGCCGCCGACGGCGGTACCCTGTTTCTCGACGAGATCGCCGAGCTGCCGCTTCCGTTGCAACCGAAACTGTTGCGCGCGCTGCAGGAGGGGGAGATCAAGCCGGTCGGCGGCGTCGACCCGGTCCGCGTTGACGTGCGCGTCGTCGCGGCGACCAACCGCGACCTGGGCGAGGCGGTCCGCGATGGCGCGTTTCGCGAGGACCTGTTTTACCGGCTCAACGTCATCGCGATCAACGTGCCGCCGCTGCGCGAGCGCGTCGAGGATATCCCGCTGCTGGTCGACGCGTTCATCGACCGGGTCGCCGAGCGCGCGGGCGGTGCGCGCGTCGCGGTGACCGACGCCGCGATGCGATGGCTGCAGAGCCAGCCGTGGCCCGGCAACGTCCGCGAGCTGGAAAATGCGATCGAGCGGGCGGTCGTGCTCGCGTCGGGTCCGGTGCTGGACGTCGCCGACTTCGACCAGGGCGCGCCGGCGGCCGGCGCGCCCCGCGCCGGCGCGGCCGGTTTGCCCGCCGACGAGCTGATCTCCCTGGCCGCGCTCGAACGCCTGCACATCGAGCGCGTGCTCGCGGCCTGCGGGGGCCAGAAGACCAAGGCCGCCGCCATCCTCGGCATCAACCGCACCACCCTGTGGAAGAAGCTGCGCGCCTACGGAATGGAATGACCGCGCTGTGACCGCGTGTCTCAGCCGGCGTTGCGCTTGTCAACGCGGCGGAACGCCGTTCGACGAAATCACACTCGGTCGGACGCGGCACGAATCCCGCATGACCGCACCGCCGATGTTGCGTGCCGTAGCCGTCGCCGCGTCGCTCGCGCTGGCCACCGTCGCGCGGGCGCCCGCGGCCGCCGCCCAGACCCCTGCCCCGGCCGACCCGGCCCCGGACGCGAGCGCCCGCCGGACCGCCGATGACGCGCCGGCCTTCGCGTTCGGCTCCTACGGCCGCATCGGCGCCGGCACCGACCTGCGCGGGTCGACCCCCGAAGCGGTCACCATCGTCCAGCACGGGCCGCGCATCGTCGAGTCGCCGTACGCCGAACTCGACCTGTATTACCGGACCCGCGCGCCCGGCGACGTGCGCGTGGCCACCGTCGTCACCGTGGCGTTCGCCGGCGACCCGTTCCACTACACGGGCGACTTCGACGCGCAGATCGCGCTCCGCAACCTGTACGCCGAGGCGATCGTCCGCGACCGCACCACGCTGTGGATCGGCTCGCGCATGTACCGGGGAGACGACATCTACTTGGTCGACTACTGGCCGCTCGACGACGAAAACACGGTCGGCGCGGGTGCCAGCTATCGCGCCGGATCGCTCGCGGTCGAAGCGCACGCCGGCCTCAACCGACTCACTGACACGTACCAGCTGCAGACCGTCGACGTGCCATCCAACGAGTTCGGTGGCGAGTCGATCGTCCAGCTCGATCGCCAGCGCATGATGGCGAGCGCCAAGGCCAGCTACCGGTTCTTCGGCGACGGGGTCGGCCCGTCGGCAAAGGTCAAGCTGTTCTCGGAGATCCACCGGTTGCCCGACGGCGAGATCCTGCGCGAAGACCGCACGGTGGAGACGTTGCCGTCCGACTTCGGCTACTCGATCGGCGCGCAGGTGGGCGCGTGGGGATTCGCCGAACCCGGCAGCCACGCCAATCTGTTCGCGCGCTGGTCTCAGGGCCTCACCGCGCACGACGAGCTCGCCGTGCCGTTCGGCTTCGCGCCCGACCGCCGCACCTTTCCCGACTCGTCGGAATTCGTCATCGGCTGGTCGGGCAACCTCGATCTCGGGGTCGCCGGCGCGCTCGTCGGCGGCTACGTTCGCCGGTTCCGCGACGCCGACCCGGCCGACGACCTCGACGACGGGTGGGAGTACGTCGCCGACGCGCGCCCGTACGCGCCGATCGGCGATCGCGTCCACGCCGCGGTCGACCTGTCGTACCAGCAACGATTCCCGCGCGGCATCAGCCCGGCCTCCGCGCGCGGCATCGAGCCGTCGGTCGTCCAGATCGCGCCGATGCTCGTCTACTCTCCGTTTGGCCGCGGCGCGTACACGCGACCGCACTTCCGCCTCGTCTATCGCGCGGCGCACCTCGACCGCGACGCCCGCGACCTGTACGCCCTCGACGACCCGCGCCGCACGCGGCCGTGGGTCCACTACCTCGGCGCGCAGGTCGAGTGGTGGTTCAACTCGACGTACCGATGACCATGACCCGATCTTCACGACTCGTCGGCCGCATCGCGGCCTGTCTCGCCGCGGCGCTCGCCGCCGGCTGCTCCGCCCCGATCGCCGGCGACGACCTGCGCGACCGCCCGCACCAGAGCAACGCCGACATCGACTGGCGCGACCAGATTATCTATCAGATCGTCGTCGACCGGTTCGAAAACGGCGACCCGAACAACGACTTCAACGTCCAGCTGTCCAAGCCGGGCAAGTACCACGGCGGCGATTGGCAGGGCGTCATCGATCGCCTCGACTACCTCGAGGAACTCGGCGTCACCGCGCTGTGGATCAGCCCGGTCGTCAAGAACGTCGAGGAGGACGCCGGCTTCTACAGTTACCACGGGTACTGGACCTACGATTTCTCGCGCACCAACCCCCACTTCGGCGACCTGCTGAAGCTTCGCGAGCTGGTCGACGTGGCGCACGAGCGCGGCATGCTCGTCATTTTGGACGTCGTCACCAACCACGTCGGCCAGCTGTTTTTTTACGACATCAACGGCAACGGCGAGCCGGACGAGTGGCTCAGCGGCGGAGGCACCAGCCACACCTGTGTGCAGGTGTGCAACAACCCCGCGCGCGCGAGCGAGTGCAGCGAGGACGAGCGCACCTACTGCGAAAAGGGCATCGAGTACTTCGAGCGCATCCTCGAATGGGATCCCGAGTACGACCCGCGCGGCATCCAAGGGTGGACGTCGGTCGGATTCAGCGGACCGGCCGACATCCGGTTTCCGCACTGGCCCGACAAGAACCGCACCGTGCCGCCGCGGCCGCCCGAGGCGCTCGGCTGGCCGGCGGACAAGCCGTGGTTCGACGATCCGAGCTGGTACAACCGGCGCGGCCGCGTGTACCTGTGGTGGCACGAAGGCGACTACTCGCGCGAGTTCGTCCGCCAGCAAGAGGTCTACGGCGACTTCCCGGGCGGGTTGAAGGACCTCAACACCGACCACCCCGACGTCAAGGACGCGCTGTACCAGGTGTTCGCCTACTGGCTGGACGTGGCCGACTTCGACGGCTTTCGCATCGACACGCTCAAGCACATGGATCGGCCCGATCTGGACGTCAACGACCGGGGCTTCCTCGGCGATTTCACGACCCGGATCCGGCGGCACGCCGCCGATGTCGGCAAGCACAACTTCTTCATCTTCGGCGAGGCGTTCGACGGCAACGACGAACTCAGCGGCGCCTACACGTTCGGCGGCACCGACGCCGACGGCGACTTCGGCCGGATGGACGGCACGTTCTACTTTTCACAGAAGTACCGGGTGATCGACGAGGTGTTCAAGTTCGGCGGGCCGACGCGCAACATCGAATGCATGTACCACTCGCGCATGGGCACGTCCCCCGGAATCGGCGCCGATTGGTGCGCCGCCAACGGGTTTCCCGCCGGGCCCACCTACTATGACAAGCCGCACGCCATGCCCGACGAGGGCGGCACCGGCCTGCCGCCGCAACAGACGCTGGTCAACTTCATCGACAACCACGACATCCCGCGGTTCTTGTTCGACAAGCCGGACCCGGCGGCGCTGCGCAACGCGATCTTCTTCCTGTTGACCTGGGATGGCATCCCGTGCCTGTACTACGGCACGGAGCAGGAGTTCGAGGGCGGCACCGATCCGAAGAACCGCGAGGACATGTTCCTCGGCAATCCGAAAAAGGGCTTCGCGCCGTTTGCGACCGACCACGACACGTTCCGCTACACGCGCGACCTGATCGCGCTGCGCAAGCAGCACGTGGCGCTGCGGCGCGGCCACGTCGACATCCGATGGTCGACGGTCAACCCGCGCGGCGCTCGCGACAGCGGCATCTTCGCATTCGAGCGGGTCCACGCCGACGAGACGCTGCTCGTGGTGATCAACACGGCCGACGCGCAGGACAGCGAGACGTGTGCCCCGGCCGCCGACGGGGGCGCATGCATGACCACGTCATTCGCGCCCGGCACCACGCTCGTCGACGTCGCGCCCGGCCCCGGCAACGGCGACACGTTCACCGTGGGCGCTGGTGGCGCCGTCGCCGTCACCGTGCCGCCGCGCGGCGGCCGCGTGCTCGTGGCCCAGTAGTTCCCGGTCGGCTTCGACGGTCACGGCCGGCGCGGTCTCGCGGTCGGCCGCGACGCAAACGCCGAAAAGCCCGCACCCGGGTAAAAGCCCGCACCCGGGTTGATTATTATCCGCGGGCGATGTGTCGCGGCCCAGATGCCGCCAGCTCAGGCGCAATCGGCTCGCAGCGGGCTGACGAAAAAGCCCGCACCTAAAAAGCCCGCACCCGGGTTGATTATTATCCGAAAAGCCCGCACCCGGGTTGATTATTATCCGCAGGCAATGTGTCGCGGCCCAGATGCCGCCAGCTCAGGCGCAATCGGCTCGCAGCGGGCTGACGAGCCACCGCCGCGCCGGGTCGGTCGACGCCAAACCGGTGACCGCGCCCACACTCCGCTCACGGCGGGCGCAGGTTGACGCGGCAAGTGGAGTCACTTGCTGCGGTCGTCGCGGGCCCGATGCCGTGCGTCAAGCCGTGTCGGCGACGGCAACGCCTTGGTAGACGCGCATCGCATACGAGCCGGCCGGAAACACCACCTCGCGCACGCCGCGCTTCCATCGCTCGTACGCCTCGCGGTAGGCAACCACGAAC
>RFGE01000289.1 GCA_003696105.1 Deltaproteobacteria bacterium
CTCAAGGACTTCGGCCGCGCCCTCCCCGGGCACGGTCATCACGCCGCTGGCCCGCCCGCGACGCGCCGCTTCGGCCAGCCCCGAATCCACCGCGGCGAGCACGCCGCGCAGCCACGCCCGGTGGCGCTCGCGCTCGGCCGCCAGCTCGCGGCGCGAATACTCCACCAGCGACTCGCCGCCGGCCCGATCCGCCACCGCGTCGAGCGCGCGCGCGAACGCCTCGGCCGTCTGAAACCGCTCCTCGCGCCGTTTCGCGAGCCCTTGCAGCACCGCCTCGTCGAGCCCGTCCGGCAGCGGCCCGGCGATCGCCGACGGCGGCGGCACGTCGCGGTGCTCGATCATCCGAGCGACCGCGTAGACGGAGTCGGCGACGAACAGCGGCTCGCCCGTGAGCAGCTCGTACAGCACGATCGCCGCCGAGAAGATGTCCGTGCGCCGGTCGAGCGGTTCGCACTTGACCTGCTCCGGCGACAGGTACGGCGGTTTGCCCTTGATCGTGCCGAACTCGGTCACGGGCGCCTGGCGGCCGCGCGCCAGCGCGATGCCGAAGTCGAGCACCTTGACCTGGCCGTCGAAGCTCAGCATCAGGTTCTCGGGCGTGATGTCGCGGTGGACGACCTCGAGCGGGTTGCCGGCCAGATCCGTCAGCTCGTGGGCCGCGTGCAGCCCGCGCAGCGCCTCGGCCACGGCGCGCGCGGCGATCGCCGGCGGCGGTCGATGGTCGCGCAACCACCCGAACCGCACCCCCTGGACGTATTCCATGACGAGGTACAGCTCGCCGCCGTCGTCGCCGAAGTCGAGCACCTGCGCGATCGCCGGGTGCTGCAGGCGCGCGACCAGGCGCGCCTCGTCGAAGAACATGCGGCGCACCTCGTCGCGCTGGCGATACTCGGTGCGCACCGTCTTGATCGCGACCAGCTTCTCGAACCCGCCGGCGCCGACCTTGCGCGCCAGCACGACCTCGCCCATGCCGCCGGTCTTGAGCGCGTACAGCACCTCGTAGCCGCCGAGGCGGCGCCCGACGATCGGCAGCGGCGTGGTCGTCACGGCCCCTCGTAGATCCCGTGCTTGCGCAACAGTTCGCGGAAATGGCGGCGGTTGATCCCGGCGTGCTCGGCGGCCCGCGTGATGTTGCGGTCGTACTGCGCGTACACCGCCGCGAGGTAGCGGCGCTCGAACCCGTCGACCCAGCGCTCCTTTGCGTCCTTGAACGGCAGGCTGGTGTCGATGAATTCGGCCGGCGGGGCCGCATCCGCGGTGCCGAGAAACAGCCGCAGATCGCGAAACGCGGCGCCGCGCGGCCCCGACAGCGCCCACGCCCGCTCGAGCACGTTGCGCAGCTCGCGCACGTTGCCCGGCCACGCATAGCGCTGCAGCTTGTCGAGGTTCGGGCCGTCGATCGGCCCCGGATCGACGCCGCGCCCCTCGTAGAAGTGCGCGACCAGCTCGGGAATGTCCTCCGGCCGCTCGCGCAGCGCCGGGATGCGCGCGTGGACGACGGCGAGCCGGTAAAACAGGTCGAACCGGAACGTTCCCTCCTCCACCATGCGCGCCAGATCTCGGTTGGTGGCCGCGACCACGCGCGTGTCCACCGCGATGCGACGATCGCTGCCAACCGGCTGGACGGTCTGGTCCTCGAGCGCGCGCAGCAGCTTGGCCTGCGACGGCAGCGACAGCTCGCCGAGTTCGTCCAGAAACAGGGTGCCGCCCGACGCCTCGACGAACGCCCCCTTGCGATCGGCCACGGCGCCGGTGAACGCGCCGCGCACGTGACCGAACAGGTGCGAGTCGAGCAGCGTGTCGGTGACAGCGCTGCAGTCGACGACCACCAGCGGCACGTGCGCGCGCGGCGAGTGGTCGTGAATCGCGCGCGCCGCCAGCTCCTTGCCGGTGCCGGATTCGCCCTCGATGAGCACGGTCGCGTCGGTCGGCGCGGCGAGTTCGAGCACGGCGAACAGCTCCCGCATCGCGAGGCTGCGGCCGACGAGCCCGCCGAATCGCCGGCGCGGACTCGGCGGCACCGACGGCACCTCGGCCGGCACGATTCGCACGGCAGTCGCGCCGAACGTCACCGTCGCGCCGACTGGAATCACCGCCTCGGTGACGCGCGATCCCTGCCAGAACGTGCCGTTGGTCGACCCGAGGTCGCGCACGAACACGCCTTCCGGCGTCGCCCGCAGCTCCGCGTGGCGTCGGGACACCTGCGGGTCGTCGAGGATCAGGTCGCAGTCGCGCCCGGCGCCGACGACGATCGGACGCGCGCCGAGCGATGCCTGAACCGGCTCGGCCGCGCCGACGACCTGCACGACCCACGATCGCGGCGCGGTGCGCTCGCGCGTCGCGCGCATCGCGAGCCCGGTCTGCATCAGCGTCTTGCGGTCGACCGACATGCGTCCCCGCCGCAGGATAGCAACAACGCGTGCGCTGTGACACGCGCGCGCCGCGGCGCGGATGCTACGATGGTTGCGGTGACGACCCGCGCCTGGCGCCGTGCCGCCGCGCTCGCGAGTTTCTCGCTCGCCGCGTGTAACGATCCGGTGGTCCACGTGTCCATGCAACTTCCGGACGACCTGCGCGGCGCCCTCGCGGCGGTCACGCTCGACGTGATCGTGCCGCCCCCCGCCGAACCGTTCGACTGCGACGCGGTCGCGTTTCAGAGCGTGCCGCCCGACACGGTCGCGCTCGGCCGCGTCCAGCAGGTCGTGCTCACCTCCGCCGATCGGGTGCCGATCGAGGTGCCGCGCGAGGGCGACAAGCTGTTCGTCGCGCGCGGGCTCGACCGCCAGGACGATCCCGTGTTGGCGGCCTGCGCGTCGCTCGGTACGGTCGATGAGGACGTGTCGGTCGACCTCGTACCCGAGCCGGTCACGTTGCTGTCGCCGCCGTCGGTGGCGCTCGGCGATCCGCTTCCGTCGACGCTGCGCGCGACGGTCACCGACCTCGCCGGGCATCCGCTGGCCGGCGCGCCGGTCGTGTGGCGCGTGTACGGCCCGGGCGGTGAGGGCGAGCCGGGCGACGCGGTCACCGACGCGCAGGGGCGCGCCGAGCTCACCGTCGACGTACCGGCCGCGCCCGGGCCGGCGGCCGTGGTCGCGGCGTCGCGGTGGATGGCGGCACCGCCGGAACCGATCGTCGGATTCCGCGAGCCGGAGACCCTGTCCGTCCCGGTCCCCGTCGGCGTGCCCGCCCTGCCGCGCAACGCCGTGCGCTACGTCGTCGGCCGCATCGGACCGGCAGGCGAGCCGGGATTCGCCGTATTCGGCGAGCCGTCGGGCGGCGGTAGCGGCCGCGCCGTGTTCTTCGCCTACCGCGACGGCGATGCGTTCCGCACCGCCGAGTCGCCGCCGGTGCCGGGCCTGCTGGCGCTCGGCCTCGCCCGCGGCGCGGAGCGCGACGAAGTGTTCACGATCGTCGCAGACCGCTGGATCGAAATCCGCCCCGACGGCTCGCTGTCGGCCACCCCGCTGCCGACCTCGGGACTCACCGCGACCGAGATCCGTTCCGTGGGCGCGTGCGACCTCGGCGGCGACCCGGACGTGGTGCTCGCCCACGCCGGCGACCAGTGGGTTGCGCTCACCGCGGAGCGCGCGATCGCGGCGAGCGTGTTCGCGACGCCGCCCGACGGCGCCCAGGCGCTGCTCGGCACCGGCTGCGCCACCGCCACCACGGGCGCACTGCGTCGCGTCGCGCTGTACGCGGTCGACAGCGGGCCGCCGGTCGTGGTCGCCGACCTCAACGGCCGTCGCCAGACGGTGTGGCCGGTGTTCGGCCAGGCAGTCGGGTTCTCGCGCGCGTTGCCCGGCCGCGCGGCGCCGCTGCTCGGCGTCGAGGTAGACATCGACGGCTTCGCGATCGCCCGCTACGAGCTGGTCGCGTCCGGCGCCGCGGGCCTCGACTTGCAAAAGATCGGCGCGGACGACGCGATCACCGTGCCGGTGACGCCGGCCGGCGGCGACTTCGACGGCGACGGCGTGCTCGACGTCGCCGCGATCCTCGAATTCGGCCGCACCGACGACGACGAGACCGCGTTCCGCAGCCAGATCACCCTCGGCGTCACCCTCGGCGCCGGCGGCCCGCACCTGTCCGGCGTGTCGCGCGAGGCCCAGTTGCCCGGCCCGCGCCTGTTCGTCGCCGACGCGACCGGCGACGGCATCGACGACCTGTGGATCGCGTCGGCCGACGAGGTGGTGATCGCGCCGGGAGGCGCGCCGTGAGCCCCCGCACCGCGGTTGCCGCCGTCGCCGTCGCGCTGGCCGCCGGTTCCGGCGGATGTGCGCGCCGCGCCACGCCGACGCTGCCCGCGGCCGCCCTGCGGCCGCCGTGCGACGCCGGCACCTACTTCGACGGCCGCCGCTGCGCGCCGCGCGGCGACGCCGCGGACCGCATCGCGCGCGGCGCCGCGCTGCTGGCCGACTTCCAGGTCGACGCCGCGCTCGCGGAGCTCGAGGCGGCCCGCGACGGCGGGCCGTTGGCCTACGCCGATCACGTCCGGTTGTACGAACAACTTGGAATCGCGTACGCATATCTGGAACGCGACGACGACGCGCTCGCCGCGTTCGCGACGCTGTTGCGCCTCGATCCGGGCCACCTGCTGAGCTACACGTTGTCTCCGCGCGTCACGTTCCTGTTCGAGCGCGCGCGGCGCACCGCGGGCGAAGCGCCGGCGATCGACGTCCAGTGGCCCCGCCAACTCGACGTCGCCCGGCCGGTCCCGATCGACGTGGAGGTCGTCGCCGATCCCGCCGGGTCGCTCGCGCGCGCCGAGTTGTACGTGCGCGAGCGCGGCACCGGCGGCTTCCGCGTCGTCGACGTCCCGCTCGAGTCGCCCGGCCGGTACCGGCGCGTCATCCTGCCGCCGGCCGGCGGCGACCGACCCGCGACTCTCGAGGTGTACGCGACGGCGCTCGACGCCCGCGGCAACGAAGTGTTGGTGTGGGCCGGCCGCGATCGGCCGCGCGAGATCCCGCTCGGCTACACGCCGCCGACGCCCTGGTACCGCAAGTGGTGGGTGTGGGCGGTCGCCGGGACGACGGTGGCCGCCGCCACCGGCGCGACCGTGTTCGCCATCACGCGATCGCCGCCCGCCACGCTCGACGGCGACTTCTCGCTGCGCTGAACCGGCCCGCGCTGGCCGCCGTCACGCGGCCGTCGCCGGCCGCCCCGGCTCGCGTTCGTCCGCCAGTCGGCGGCGCAGCAGCTCCGCGTGGTACGCCGAGTACACTTGGTGTAGCGACAACACGCCGAGCACCTCGTCCGGCCGGTCCGGATCGATCACCGGCAGGCGGTCGTAGCCGGTCTGGACGAATCGGTCGAGCGCCGTGCGCAGGTTGTCCCCCGGCGCGACCGACACCAGCGGCGTCATCGCGTCGCCCACCACGAACACGTCCAGCACGTCCTGATCCGCCACCACCGCGCGCACGGCGCCGAGGGACGCCACGCCGGCGAGTCGGCCGTCAGGCCCGCGCACCACGAAGAACGAATCGGGGCTGTGCGCGCACCGGTCGAGAAACGTGCGCAGGTCCATGCTCGCCGGGATCGTCTCGGTCGCGCGCCCCTTGGTGTAGTGGCCGTCGACGCGCAGATCGGCGAGCACGTCGACCGTGAAATCCGCGACGTGCGCGGGGGATTCGAGCCGGTTGACGACCTGCTGTTCGTACAGCGTGACCCGCCGCAACAGCAGGACGGTGATCATCTCCGCGAACATCAGCGGCACGAGCAGGTCGTAGGAGCCGAACAGCTCCGACACGAGGATGATCGTCGCGATCGGCGCGCGCGACACGCCGGCGTACACGGCGCCCATGCCGACGAGCACGAACGCGCCGGGCTGGTCGACGATGCCCGGCGCCCACTCGTGAAACAGCAGCCCGAACGCGCCGCCCGCGAACCCGCCGACGAACAGCGACGGCGCGAACACGCCGCCCGACCCGCCCGAGCTGATGGTGAGCGCGGTCGCGAGCATCTTGGCGACCGCGAGCCCGAGCAGCAGACCGAAGCCGGCGTAGCCGACCGGCAGCTGGCGCAGCGGGTCGTCGATCGTGCGCAGCGCATCCTGCATCCACCCGTAGCCGCCGCCGAACACCCACGGCAGCGCGAGCGCGAGCGCGCCGACGGCCAGACCGCCGAGCGCCGGCTTGAGCCACGGCGGCACCGGCAGGCGGTCGAACACGCGCCGCTCCGTGCCGTAAAATAGTTTGATCCACAGCACGCCCAGCGGCGCGCACGCCAGCCCGAGCGCGGCGTAGAACACCAGCTGCTCCGGCCGGAACTCGTACGTGACCGGCGCGGCGAACAGCGAGCCCTGACCGAAGATCGACGTGAACACCGAGTAGGCCGTCACCGACGAGATCAGGCACGGAAACATCCCGTCCGACTCGAAGTCGTCGCGGTACAGCACCTCGAGCGCCCACAGCGCGGCGCCCAGCGGCGCCCGAAACAGCGCCGAGATGCCGCCCGCGGCGCCCGCGAGCAGCAGCAGGCGCCGCTCGCGCACGCCGAGGCCGAGCAGGTCGCTCAGGTACGAGCCGAACCCGGCGCCCATCTGCGCCATCGGCCCCTCGCGGCCGCCCGACCCGCCGGTGCCGAGCGTGAACAGCGACGCGAGCAGCTTGACGAACGGCACGCGCGCGCGGATGCGCCCGCGCTTGAAGTGAAACGCCTCGATCATCGCGTCCGTGCCGTGACCGCGCGCCTCCGGCGCGAACCGCCACGACAGCAGCCCGGCGCACAGCCCGCCGGCGGCCGGCACCAGCAGCACCAGCCACCACACCACCGGGCCCGCCGACTCGTGGGAAAACAGGTGCTCGCCGGCCCCGTACGGCGGATTGCGCAGGCCGACGAGGCGGTACAGCACGGCCGCCTCGGCCCACTCGAGCACGTAGAAGGCGCCCGCCGCGGCCAGCCCGGCGAACGCCCCCACGATCAGCGACAGCTTGGCCCACCGCCACAGCGACTGGACGTCGATGCCGCTCGTGATCGTCTCCAGGCGCCACGGCGCCAGCAGGTGGCCGAGCCGGTCGGATAGCTTGGTGCGGTCCATCGGGCGGGCGTGGGTCGCGACGGTACTCGACTGCCGGCCGAAATGCGACCGGACGGGCGCGCGGCGGCGACGGCCGCCGGCGGCGCGCCGGGCCGTCGCGCGCCGGCTCCCGGGTTTGCACGCCCCCGGTCTTGTTGCATGATGGCCGCCCCGTGACCCGGGCACCGCTGCAGATCGGCCTCGTCGGCGCCTCGGCGCGCGACATCGACGCCGCCGGCGCCGTGCTGCGGCGCGGTGGCCTCGTGGCCTTCCCCACCGAGACCGTCTACGGGCTCGGCGCGCGCGCCGACGACCCGGACGCGGTCGCGCGCGTGTTCGCGGCCAAGGGCCGGCCGGCCGACCACCCGCTCATCGTCCATCTGGCCGACGCCAGCTGGCTGGGACGCTGGGCGCAGGACGTGCCGGCCGCCGCGCGGGCGCTCGCCGCGCGGTTCTGGCCCGGACCGCTCACGCTGATCCTGCGCAAGGCCCCCGGCGTGCCCGCCGCGGTCACCGGCGGCCAGGACACCATCGGCGTGCGCGTGCCGGGCCACCCCGTCGCCCTCGCGCTGGTCGCCGCCGCCGGCACCGGAGTCGCCGCTCCGTCGGCCAACCGGTTCGGCCGGGTGAGCCCGACGACGGCCGAGCACGTCCTGGCCGAGTTCGGCCCCGCCGTCGACTGCGTCGTCGACGGCGGGCCGTGCGCGGTCGGCATCGAGTCGACCATCGTCGACCTCACGGGCGCACGACCGCGAATCCTGCGCCCCGGCGCGATCGGTGCGAACGAAGTGGCCGAGGTGGTCGGCGAGCCGGTGGAGGCCGCCGGCCGCGACGCGCCGCGCGCGCCAGGCCGCCTGCCGGCCCACTACGCGCCCGCCGTGCCGCTGCACCTGGTGGACGCGGCGGCCGTCGACCGCACCGCCGCCGCGCTGTCGCCGTCGGGGCAGCCGATCGCCGTGCTGGCGCGGCGCGACACCGCCGCCCCCGTCCCGGGCTGCCGCTGGTGGAGCTTGCCGCCCGAGCCGGCCGCCTACGCGCGCGTCCTGTACGCGCGCCTGCGCGACGCGGAGGCGGCGGGCTGCGTCGCCATCGTCGTCGAGCGGCCGCCCGGCGACCCGGCGTGGGATGCGGTCCGCGACCGGCTGGAGCGCGCCGCCGCCGCCACGGCTGCCCCCTCCGAAGGAGGCGCGCCGTGACCGCGGTCGGGCCGCGCCTCGGCATCCTCGGCGGCGGACAGCTCGCGCGCATGCTCGCCGAGTCCGCCATGCGACACGGCCTGCGCGTG
Organism: Deltaproteobacteria bacterium; assembly: GCA_003696105.1. Lineage (NCBI taxonomy): Bacteria > Pseudomonadati > Myxococcota > Myxococcia > Deltaproteobacteria bacterium. The sequence goes on from RFGE01000289.1 coordinate 8,301, forward strand.
GCGGTGCTCGCAGAGGCGGCCGACGCGCCCGCCGCCATCCCCGGCGTGGACTTGGTCCTCGGCGCACTCGACGAGCCCGCTGCGCTGGAGGCGCTGGCCGCGCGGTGCGACGTGCTGACCGTCGAAAACGAGTTTCTCGACCTGGATCGGCTCGGTGCGGTCGTCGCGCGCCACCCATCGGTGCATCTGCACCCATCCCGGCCGGCCATTGCCCTCGCGCAGGACAAGCTCGAGCAAAAGCGAGTGTTCTCGCGCCTCGGCATCCCGACCGCGGAGTACACCTTGGTGCGGGTGGCGTCGCTCGACGACGATCTGCGGCGGGCCGCCGGCCGATTCCCCGGCGGCTTCGTGCTCAAGTGGTCGCGATTCGGTTACGACGGGCGCGGCAACCGGGTCGTCGGCCGGCCGGGCGCCGCCGAGCGCGACGCGATCGCCGAGTTTTGTCGCGCGGGCGAGGCGGCCGGCGCGACGATCTACGCCGAGCGCCGCGTCGACTTTGCCGCCGAGGTCGCGATGGTGTCGACGCGCGCGCACGATGGCCGGCAGGTGTTCTTTCCGCTCGTCGTGAGCCGCCAGGACCACGGCGTGTGCCGCGAGGTGTTCGGCCCGGCCACGGCGTTCGGCGTCGCGGCCGACATCGAGCGGGATGTCGCCGGCCACATGGCCGCGCTCGCGACCGACCTCGACTACTGCGGCACCTTCGCCGTGGAGTGGTTCATCGACCGCGACGGCGCATTGCTCGCCAACGAGATGGCGCCGCGGGTGCACAACACGGGCCACTACACGTTGTTCGGCGACGAGCCCAGCCAGTTCGACCTCCACGTGCAGGCCGTCACCGGCCGGCCGCTGTCGGCGCCGGCCGTTCGCGACCCGTTCGTCATGCGCAATCTGCTCGGCCCGTTTTCGCTGCGCGGCGCCCATCCGTGCCCCGCTCCCAGCGAGCCGCCGCCGGCGGGCACGCTGCTTTACTGGTACGACAAGCGCACCGTGTCGGCCGGCCGCAAGATGGGCCACCTCACCGGCCGCGCCGCGATAGCCGGTGCCATCGAGCGCATGCGGGACGCGCTGCGCGACTACGAGCGCCGCTTCTGGGCGGGGCTGTCCTTCGAAAGGCAAGGAACATGACGACGACGCAAACCGACACTCCGCGCGTGGCGATCATCATGGGGTCGGACTCCGACCTGCCGGTGATGAAGCGAGCCGCCGATGCGCTCGACGAACTCGAGGTGCCGTACGAGATGTCCATCGTGTCCGCGCACCGCACGCCCAACGAGATGGCCGCGTTCGCGGCACGCGCGCCCGAGCGAGGCATCGCGGTCATCATCGCCGGCGCCGGCGGCGCCGCACACCTGCCCGGCATGGTCGCCGCGCACACGCCGTTGCCGGTCATCGGCGTGCCCGTGCCGATCGGCCACCTCAACGGGATGGACTCGCTGCTGTCGATCGTCCAGATGCCCAACGGCGTACCGGTCGCCACCGTCGCCATCGGGGCCGCCTACAACGCCGGCCTGCTCGCGGCACAGATCCTCGCATTCGGCGGCGCCGAGCCGGACCGCGCGCTCGCCGACCGCCTGCGCCGCTACAAGGACCAGTTGCGCGACAAGGTCCTGGCCAAGACCATCTGACCTGGGCGGCGCCGCCGTTTTTTTGGCTCGCCGCGCGATCGCTCGTACGCTGGCGGGTGATGGTGCGCGCGGCGGTTTTCCTCGGCGTGGCAGCCGCGGTGAGCGGCTGCGCGCGGCGGCCCGTGCCCTACCGCTTTCGCGCGCCGCTGGTCGACGGCGTGGCGGCCGCACCGGTGGCCCCGCGCCCGCAGCGCGCCGAGTTCGCGACCAGCCGGGCGATCACCCCGCCGGTGCCGCTCGCGCCGGAGACGCGCCGCCGGCGGGCGCCGCGCGCACCGACCGGGCCGGTATCGCCGGCTCGCGCAGCCCTGTACGCGCTGGTCGGCACTCGCGCCGGCGGCGACCCCGCTCGGTTCGCGGTCGCCGCGCTCGAACGGCTCGGACTGCGCCTCGCGCCGGAGGTGGCCGCAGCAGCGGACGGCCCGGCCCTGGTCGCCGCCGCGCGCGCGCGCGGCGCGCTGTTTCGCCGCGGGCCGGTCGCGCTCGGCGATCTGGTCGTGTTCGACGGGTTGCAAGGCGCCGGTCCGGCCGCCCTCGTGGGCGTCGTGACGGCGTCGCGCGCCGACGGGACGGTCGAGTTCATTTACCTCGGGATGGGCGTGGTCCGGCGCGGCTACGTCCACGTCGCGCGGCCGCGCGACCGCCGCGATCGCGACGGCCGCGTGCTGAACACGTGGCTGCGCGTGCGGCGCGGCCACTACGCCCGGGGGTTGGCGGGAGACGTGTTCTCGACGTATATCCGGCTCGATCGGCTGACGCGGTAGCGGCGACCGCCGGCGTTCGCGGGGCAGTGGTGGAACCGGTAGACACACGGGACTTAAAATCCCGGGCTCTTTGAGCGTGTGAGTTCGAGCCTCACCTGCCCCACCCGCGTCCGGCGCCGGCTGACACGGCGCCGGACGGCGGCATCGCCGCGCGCGACCGCCCGGGGACCGGCGCGGCCGCGCACCACGGCGGGTTTCCGCCCCCGCGATGCACTTTGTGCGCAACCGGCGCGCGCAACCCCCGATACCGGTCGTGCACCCGGCGGCGCCGCCACGCGCCGCCATCCGAACCACAAGGAGACTCACGATGCGTACCTTCCTGTTCTGCCTTCTCCTCGGCTGTCTCGCCCCCATCGCCGGCTGCGGCGGCGGCGACAGCCACCGATACGACAGCATTCGCGAGGCCGCCGAGGCGATGGGCGGCGCGCTGTGCAACCGCGCCGTGGAGTGCGGCGAGCTGTCCGCGAGCGACCGCAGAGCATGCACGAACGAGATCGTCGACTACATCTGCTCGCAGACCGCCTGCTCGGCGCGACCGTCCGGCACGAACGACGACATCGACGACTGCATCGACGACATCGACTCGATGAGCTGCAGCGCCGACGACCTGCCGAGTTCCTGCAACGGCGTCCTCTGATCCCGCGGCGTCTCGCCCTTCGTCCCCCCTCCCGGAGTGCGGGGCCGCTTCGGCGGCCTCGCGCTCCGCTTTTCGGCGGCCGCGCCGCGCGCACGTGGTGCGACTCCGGCGACCGCGCCCGACCCGCGCCGACTACCGCACGAACGCCGCGGCCGCGGGCGACAGGGACGCCGCGTCCAGGTTCGCCGGGCACGGCCCGTCGGGGACGTACTCGAACCACATCTGGCCGGCAGAGTCCACGCGCACGAGCGCGTGCCCCGGCAGCGGATCGTCCGTGAGCGGGTGCGCCTTCAGGTCGTCGTAGCAGTACAGATCCGGCCCCGGCACGACCTCGGCAGCCGCGCGGTTGCGCCGGCCCCCGTGTTCCGCCTCGTAGTAAGCGAGCAGCGACGCGTCCCACCCGAAGAACGCGTTGATCGCCTCGCGCGACGCATTCTCCACCGCCGGGTAGAAGCCGACGACCGGCGTCTGGTTGATGCGCGCGGCGTCGACGCCGACCTCGGCGCTGAACCACGGCCCCTGCAGCGCGCCGACCACGCCGAGTTCGAGCGTGCCGCAGCGCGGCTCGCGCGCGCCGCCGCGTGCGAGCAGTTCGTCGTACCCGGCCCGCAGCGCCTCGTCGCCGAAGTAGTCGTATGGGCACCGGGCGTACTCGAGGCCTTTCCAGAACTCCGGCGAACCGATCAGGTCGGCGGGCGGCGCGCGGCGGTCGGTCACTCCGAAGTCGAGCGCGTTGGCGCTCGTCGCCGTCGGGCCGCCCGCGGCGCCGAGCGGCTCGCCGGCGGCCACCGGCACGTCCCCCTGCCAGTCGCAGTCCATCGCGCCGTCGGGCTGCTCGTCGCAGCTCGCGTCGGCCAACAGAGCCGCCACCCGCGGTGCGTACGCGGTCACGTGGGAAAGCTCGACCACGACCGGCGCGTCGATGTCCGCCCCGCAGGCGGCCAGCAGCAAGCCGGCGTCGTAGGAGCCGTCGGGATTCCGGTGGTGAAACAAGCGAAACAGCGTGAGGTCGGCGGGCGCGCGGACCTCGGCGGCGACCGATCGATCCGCGAGCGTCTGGTACGTCTTGGGAATCGGAACCCCGCCCTTGTAGTTGCCCAGGGAACCGATCGGAATGATCGTCGCGATCGCGGCGAGGTCCATCGGCGGCACCGAGAACGCGAACTCCGCGCACGCCGCGCCGGCGTCGGATGACGGGCCGCCGCCCGACGCATCGGCAGCCGCCGGGCGCGCATCCCCGGCCGCGCCGTCGGCGGCCGCCGCGTCGCCGCCGCGACCGCGCCCCGCATCGGGCCCGCGACCGCCCGCGCCGTCCCCCGCGGCCCCGCCGTCGGCCGCGCAGGCCGCGGCCAGCGCGGCCGCGAGCGCCGCCAGCCGGCGCGCGGCGGCCGCCTTCCTTCGCGGCGTTCGGTCTTCGTCCATCGTCGTCTCCCGGCCCCGAGCGGCCCCTGCCCGCCACATCGACCGGTCGGCCGGCCGCTTGAGGTCTCCCGGCGCTTCGCCGCGGCGCGCAGCGACGCCGGGCTTGACGGCTGAACACGTGTTCCGTAGTGTGCATCGGCCATGCCTGCGCCGCGACGCCGTACGCCTTCCCGAGAGCCCGACGCGATCGTCGTTCGCGGCGCCCGGGAGCACAACCTGCGCGTCGACCACCTCGCGATCCCGAAGCGCAAGCTCGTGGTCGTCACCGGCGTGTCCGGGTCGGGCAAGTCGTCGCTGGCGTTCGACACGCTGTACGCCGAGGGCCAGCGGCGCTACGTCGAGTCGCTGTCGTCGTACGCGCGGCAGTTCCTCGGCCAGATGGACAAGCCGAAGTACGAGCACATCCGCGGGCTGTCGCCGACCATCGCGATCCAACAGAAAACCGCGTCGAGCAATCCGCGGTCGACCGTCGGCACCGTCACCGAAATCTACGACTACCTGCGCGTGCTGTACGCGCGCGCAGGCGAGCAACGGTGCCACCGGTGCGGCGGCCCCGTGTCGGCCCGGTCGGCCGCCGAGATCGTCCGCGAGCTGCTGGAGCTGCCGCCGCGGGCGCGCATCACGGTGCTCGCACCGAAGGTCGAAAACCGCAAAGGCGAGTTCCGCGACGTGCTCGACGACGCGCGCCGCGCCGGGTTCGTACGGGCGCGCATCGACGGCATGGTCGTCCGGCTCGAGGAGGTTCAGGCGCTCGAGAAACAAAAGAAGCACTCCATCGAAATCGTGGTCGACCGCCTCGCGATCGATCCGGACGACCCGGGCCGCCTCACCGACTCGGTCGAGACGGCGGTGCGCGAGGGCGGCGGCAAACTGCTCGTGCTGGTCGAGGGCGAAGCGCGACCGCGCGCCTACTCGCGCGACCGCGCCTGCCCGACCTGCGGCATCGGCTTCCCGGAGCTGTCGCCCCAGTCGTTTTCGTTCAACTCGCCGCTCGGCATGTGCGTCGACTGCAATGGTCTCGGCACGCGCATGGCGGTCGATCCCGACCTCCTCGTACCGGATCCAGATCGCTCGATCGCCGAGGGTGCCGTGGCCGCATGGGGCGACGGGGCGCTGCGCGACAGCGGGTGGACCGCCAACATCCTGCGCGCGCTGTCCGCCAAGTTCAAGATCCCGCTCGACCGGCCGTGGCGTCGCCTCACGGACCGCCAGCGCCGCATCCTGTTGTACGGAACGGACGGCCAGCGGGTCACCGTCAAGTGGGACAGCAAGAACGGCGGCGGCCAGTGGGCCATGCGGTGGGAAGGGTTGATCCCACAACTGGAGCGCCGCCACCGCGAGACGCGGTCGGAGCGCATGCGCCGCTACTACGACGCCTTCTTGCGGGCGCAACCGTGCGCGAGCTGCGAGGGCACGCGGCTGCGGCCCGAGTCGCGCGCCGTCGTGCTCGCCGGCGTCACGTTGCCGGAGGTCACGGCGATGACCGTCGCCGACGCCACCGCGCACATCGCCGGCCTTCGCCTCACCGGCGCGAAGAAGACGATCGCGGCCGAAGTCGTCAAGGAGATCCGCGCGCGCCTGTCGTTCTTGCTCGACGTCGGCCTCGACTACCTCACGCTCGATCGGAACGCGGCGACCCTGTCGGGCGGCGAGGCGCAGCGCATTCGGCTCGCGTCTCAACTCGGGTCGGAGTTGTCGGGCGTGCTGTACGTTCTCGACGAGCCGTCGATCGGTCTGCACCAGCGCGACAACGAGCGCCTGATCGCCACGCTCCGGCGCCTGCGCGATCTGGGCAACACCGTGCTGGTGGTCGAACACGACCAGGCCACGATCGAGGCGTCGGATCACGTGATCGACTTCGGGCCTGGCGCGGGCCGGCACGGAGGTCGCGTCGTCGCGCAGGGGTCCCCGGCGCAGGTCAAGCGCACGCGGGACAGTCTCACCGGCAACTATCTCGCCGGCCGCCGGACGATTCCGGTGCCGGCGCGGCGCCGCGAACCGCGCGGTTGGATCGAACTCGCCGGCGCGCGCGAACACAACCTCAAGGACGTCACCGCGCGCGTACCGCTCGGCGTACTGGTGGCCGTAACGGGCGTGTCCGGCGCCGGCAAGTCGTCGCTGATGAACGGCACGCTCTATCCGGCGCTGCGCCGCAAGCTGCACGGCAGCAGTGAACGCGTCGGCCCGTACCGGTCGCTGTCGGGCCTCGATCAGATCGACAAGGTCATCGTCATCGACCAGAAGCCGATCGGCCGCACGCCGCGGTCCAATCCCGCGACCTATACGAAGTGTTTCGACCTGATCCGCGCGCTGTACGCGCAGACGCCGCAGGCGCGCGCGTTCGGCTACAAACCCGGGCGGTTCTCGTTCAACGTGACCGCGCAACAGGGCGGTGGCCGCTGCGAAGCATGCGAGGGCGCGGGCGTGCGCGAGGTCGAGATGCACTTTCTGCCCAACGTCTACGTCACCTGCGAGGTCTGCCGCGGCAAGCGGTACAACGACGCCACCTTGCGCGTGGAGTACAAGGGCAAGACGATCGCCGACATTTTGGACACGCCGGTGGACGAAGCGCTCGAGCTGTTCGCAAACCACCGCCAGCTCGCGAAGATTCTGCAGACGTTGGTCGACGTCGGGCTCGGCTACATCGCGCTCGGCCAGCCCGCGACCACCCTGTCGGGCGGCGAGGCGCAGCGCATCAAGCTGTCGCGCGAGCTGGCCAAGCGGAGCACCGGCCGCACCCTGTATTTCCTCGACGAGCCGACCACCGGCCTGCACTTCGAGGACGTGCGCAAGCTGCTCGAAGTGCTGGGACGCCTGGTCGACGCGGGCAACACGGTCGTCGTGATCGAGCACAACCTCGACGTGATCAAGACGGCGGACTGGATCATCGATCTGGGACCGGAAGGCGGCGACCGCGGGGGCGAGATCGTCGCCACCGGCACTCCCGAGCAGGTCGCCCGCGCTCCCGGCTCTCACACCGGGCGGTTCCTGCGGGACCAGTTGGCCGCGGGATCGCCCGGCGCGGGCCAGGGTGCGCGTCGACCGAGCCGGGCCGCGCCGCGCGGGCGAGCGGCTCGCCGGCCGCCGCGACCGTAGCCGCGGCGCCGGCGCCTACAACTCGTCCGCGGAGAACGCGACGACCTCGCGGATGTCGCCGGCGCCGACGAGCGCCATCACGAGGCGGTCCACGCCGAGCGCGATGCCCGCGCTGGGCGGCACGTCCGCCAGCGCGGCCAGCAGTTTTTCGTCGATCGGGTACTCCGGCAGGCCGCGCGCGCGCCGCGCGGCCAGGTCCGCCTCGAACCGCGCGCGTTGCTCGACGGGATCGACCAGTTCGCCGAACGCGTTGGCCAGTTCGAGCCCGCCGAGGTACGCCTCGAATCGCTCCGCCACGTGCGGCGCCCCCGGCTTCCGGCGAGCCAGCGCCGCCAGCGGCGCCGGCCAGTCCTCGAGCACGACCGGCCGGCGGTGGCGCGCCAGCGCCGGGTCGACCCGGTCGACAAACGCGCAGAAGAATACGTCGTCCCAGGCGGTGGCGGTGCCCACGTCGACCCCGGCTGCCACGACGGCGCGGCGCAGCTCCTCGGCCGACTCGTCGCCGCGCACATCGACCCCTGCCCATCGGCGCATCGCGTCGGCGACGGTCATCCGCTGCCACGGCCGCGACACATCGCAGGCGCTGCCGACCGCGTCGGCGCAGGCGGCGACGAGATCCTCGAGATCCGCGCGAATGTCGGCGAGGTCGCCGCCAGCCCGATACCACTCGAGCATCGTGAACTCCACGCTGTGGTGCGGCCCGCGCTCGTCGGCGCGAAAGCACTTGCACACCGTGTAGATCCGCTCGAACCCCGCCGCGAGCAACCGCTTCATCTGGTACTCCGGCGACGTGATCAACCACCCCGCGCCGGCCGGCACCGCGCGCAAGTGCACCTCGAGGCCGGGCGACGGCACGAGGAGCGGCGTCTCCACCTCGAGGAAGTCGCGCTCGTCGAAAAACGCGCGAATCGCGCGCAACACGCGCGCCCGCGTCTCGAGCGCCGCGATGCGCGCCGGCCCGAGTCGCTCGCGCTCGCGCACGCGCTAGACCTTGACCCGCTCGACGTACTGGCGCGTACGCGTGTCGACCTTGATCGTGTCGCCCTCGTTGATGAACAGCGGCACCTGGACGGTCGCGCCGGTTTCGATCTTGGCGGGCTTGGTCACGTTCGTCGCCGTATCCCCCTTCACCGCCGGTTCGGACTCGACGATCTTGACGACGATGAACGTCGGCAACGTGACGCCGACCGCGCGCTCGTTGAAGAACAACACGGTGCACTCGGCGTTGTCGAGCAGTAGATCGGCGTCCTCGCCGACGACGTCGCCCGATACGGTCACCTGTTCGTACGTCTGGGTGTCCATGAAGACGAAGTCGTCCCCGTCGGCATACAGGTACTGCATCGTCTTTTCTTCGACGTTCGCGGGCTCGAGCTTCTCACCCGAGCGGATGTTCTTCTCGATCACTGCCCCGGTGAGCAGATTCTTGAACTTCGTCCGCGTAAACGCGCTGCCCTTGCCGGGCTTGACGAACTGAAACTCGACGACCGTGTAGGGCTGGCCGTCCATCAGGACCTTCAGGCCCTTCCGGATGTCCGAGGTTTCGTACATGGCCTTCGCATACCCCGCGGCGGATGCCCGCGTCAACGAAGCCGCTTTACGACCGCGACGAAATCGCGTATCACCACGACCGCATGACGTCCGCTGCCGCGCGCTCCGCCTCACCACGCCGGCCCCGGCGCCGAGCGCGCCTGGCGGCGGTGGCCGCAGCGGCAGCGGTGGCGGCCGGCCTCGGCTGCGGCGCGAAGCTGCCGGACCGGGTGGAGGCGCTGGCCGAGCGCGCCTGCGCCTGCCCGGACGCGGCGTGCGCGGCCGATGTCCGCCGCGAGATGGAACAACTCCTCGCGTCGGTCGAGGCGCCCGACAAGGCGGACGTCGCGCGCATTACCAAGGCGATGGCGCGCGCGGCCGACTGCATCGCCCAGCGCGGGGGCGGCCGGTGAGGGCCGGCGCGCGGCGCGGAATTTGGGCGTGCGCGCTCGCGCTCGGATTCGCCGGTGGCTGCCGCGACGACATCGAGCGCCGGGTCGCCGCGTTCGCCGACGAGGCGTGCGCGTGCCGCGACGTGCAGTGCGCCGAGGCCGTGCAGCAGCGGTTGATGGACCTGCTGCGCGATGCCGCCGAACCGCCCGATGACGCGAAGCGGCGCATCGTCGCGGCGCTCACGAAAATGGGCGAGTGCATCAACCGGCTCGAGGGTGACGTCGCGTCCCCCGCACCGTAGTTCACGCGGCCGGCCAAACCGCGATCCCGCCGTTGGCACGCCGGCCGCGAGGCGGTACAACGCGGTCGTGGACCAGGGTATGCGCTACTTCGAACTCGCGCGCGAAGGACGCGATGCGTTTCTCCGGCAGGCGGCCCCGGCGGCGCTCGTGCGCGACGGCGGGCCGCTCGGCGGCGACGTCCCCGACGAAGCCGAGGCGACCTTGATCGCGTCCGCCATACAACTTCCCCCGGCCCGACCCGCCGGCCGCCCTCGCCTCGCCGTGTTCCCGCTCGAGAAGAAACCCGGCGCGCCCTTTTCCGACATGATCACCGTCGGGCGCACCGGCAACAACGATGTCGTGCTCAACGACGTCACCGTGTCGAGGTTCCACGCCTACTTCAAGCGGCGCGACGCGGGCTGGGTCGTATGCGACGCCGGCTCGAAGAACGGCACGCGCATCGACGGGGTACGGCTCGAACCGCGCCGCGAGGCGCCGATCGCGCCGGGGGCCGAGGTGGTGTTCGGGGAGGTGCGCACGAGCTTCTACCCGGCCGGCGAGCTGTACGAGCTGCTCGTCCACGCCGACTGATGTCCGCCGACTTCGATCTGGTCGCGCGCGAGCTGTGCCCCGACGACCTGTGCATCGGCGTCATCGGGCCGGACGGCCGCTGCCGCGAATGCGGCCGCGTCGGCCGGTCCGCGGTGTCCGACCCCCGCGTCCTCGGTCTGACCCCGGAGACGGACGGGGACCACGACGCATTGGCCGGCGACGAACGCGAGCTGTGCCCCGATGACCTGTGCATCGGCCTGGTCGGCGCGGACGGCCGCTGCAAGGCGTGCGGCGCGGTGGCCTCGCGGCGCCACGCGGCGGTCGGCCCGGCCGCGGCGCGCTCCGACGGCGCGGTGGCCGCGGGCTCCGACGACGCCGGCGACTTCGACGAACGCGAGCTGTGCCCGGACGACCTGTGCATCGGCCTGATCGGCCCCGACGGGCGCTGCAAGGTCTGCCGGCGCCCCGCCTGATCGCCTCGGCCCAGCGACCGCCGTTCCGGGCCACGCTCGGGTCCCGCCCACAGGTTTCGGTTGACACGCGTCCCAATTTGCGGCATTAGGATTTTCTCATTTCCCGATAGGAAAACCGATGCGCCTCTCGACCAAGACCCGCTACGGCGTCCGCGCGATCTTCGACATCGCATTTCACCATCACGGGGCGCGCAATGCGGGCGCCGCCCAGGCCAAGGACATCGCCCGCCGGGAACGCATTCCGCTGCGCTACCTCGAGCAGATCTTTCAGGATCTGCGGCGCGCGGGCCTCGTCGACTCCAAGCGGGGGCCGCGCGGCGGCTACACCCTCAAGCGCGACCCGGCCGAGATCACCCTCGGAGACGTCGTGCGCGCCCTGCAGGGACCGATCGAGGAAATGTTCGTGATCGAACGCGACCCGGACGACGCCGCGCGGGCCTCCCACCCCGTCACCGCGCAGGTGTGGAAGGACCTCGCCGACCACGTCATCGCGTGGTTCGACGGCGTGACGATCGCCGACCTGGTCAAGCGCGGCGAGGCGTTGGGCCTGTCGCGCGCCGGCAGCGAGCAGCCGATGTACTTCATCTGATCCCGGCCATGGTCGCCGACCGCCACACCGCGCAAGGACTGCTCGACCTGGTCGGGCGCACGCCGGTCGTCCGCCTGCGCCGCATCTCGGAGCCCGCACACGCGCAGATCTGGGCCAAGTGCGAGCAGTACAACCCCGGCGGCTCGGTCAAGGATCGCATCGCGCTCGCCATGATCGAGGCGGCCGAGCGCGAAGGACGCATCGCACCGGGGCGGTCCACCGTGGTGGAGCCGACCAGCGGCAACACCGGCATCGGCCTCGCGCTGGTCTGCGCGGCCAAGGGATACCGGCTGGTGCTCACGATGCCGGAGGACATGTCGCTCGAGCGCCGCCAACTGCTCCAGTCCTACGGCGCGGAGATCGTCCTCACTCCGGAGCACCGCGTGATGGAGGGCGCGGTCGCCAGGGCGCGCGCGATCTGCGAGCGGGATCCCGACGCGTTCATGCCGGACCAGTTCGCCAATCCCGCGAACCCGGAGGTGCACCGCCGCACCACCGCCCGCGAGATCCTCGACCAGCTCGGCGACCGGCGCATCGCGGCCTTCGTGGCCGGGATCGGCACGGGCGGCACGATCACCGGCGTCGGATCGGTGTTGCGCGAGGTGCGGCCGGCGTGCCGCGTCGTCGGCGTCGAGCCCGCGCGCAGCGCGGTGCTGTCCGGCGGCCGGCCCGGACCGCACAAGATCCAGGGCATCGGCGCCGGGTTCGTCCCGGCCGTACTCGACCGGTCCGTGATGCACGAGGTGCGCACCGTCACCGATCGCGACGCCTACGACATGGCGCGCCGGCTCGCGCGCGAAGAGGGCCTGCTCGTCGGCATCTCGTCCGGTGCGAACGTCCACGTCGCCCGCGACGTCGCCCGCGCGTTCGGCCCCGAGGACGTCGTCGTCACGGTCCTGTGCGACACCGGCGAACGCTACTTCTCGCTCAACGACTTCTTTCGATGACCCACTTCGTCCTCATCGGGGCCGGCGGTCTCGGCGGACCGATCGCCTACGCCCTCGCTGCTGCCGGCGACTGCACCCTGACGATCGTCGACGACGACGTCGTCGACCTGTCGAACCTGCAGCGCCAGATCCAGTTCGCGACCGCCGACGTCGGCGCGCCCAAGGTCGACGCCCTGGCCCGCGAACTCGCGCGGCGCGGCGTCGCGGCCGGCCGGGTACGCCCGGTCCGAGCCCGATTCGACGCCAGCACGGCGGCCGAGCTGCTCGCCCGCGCCGACGTGGTGGTCGACGGATCCGACAACTTCGCCACCAAGTTCGCGGTCAACGACGCGTGTGCGGCGGCCGGCCTGCCGTTCGCGATCGGCGGCGTGCTGCGCTACACCGGCCAGGTGCTCGCAGCCGCGCCGCCCGAGTCCGGGTGCTACCGCTGCGTGTTCGAAGCGCCCCCGCCGGACGCCGACGCCGACAGTTGCGCCGACGCCGGCGTGCTCGGCGCGGCGGTCGCCGTCGTCGCGGGGGCGTGCGCGCGCACCGCCCTGGCGCTGGCCGCCGGCGATCGCTCCGATGCGGGCAGCCTACTCGTGTTCGACGACCTGTCCCGCGGCGCGCGCGCACGCCGCGTGTCGTTCCGCAGGCGGCCCGGCTGCCCCGCCTGCACACCCGCCGGCCGTTCGGCCGCGCCGGAGGCTCCATGACGACTGCGCTGATCCGAGGACTGAAATGCCGCGAGTGCGGCGCGCCGTACGACCCGCGCCCGGTTCACGTGTGCGAGCTGTGCTTCGGCCCGCTCGAGGTCGACTACGACTACGACGCGATCGCCGCGGCGATCTCGCGCGACGCGATCGCCGCGCGGCCGCCGACGATGTGGCGCTACGCCGAGTTGCTGCCCTGCGACGTGCCAGACCGCGCGCCGCCGGTCGGCTTCACACCGCTGGTGCGCGCGCGCCGGCTCGCCGAGCACCTGGGCGTGCGCGAGCTGTGGATCAAAAACGACGCCGTCTGCTTTCCGACCCTGTCGTTCAAGGACCGCGTCGTCGCCATCGCGATCGCCAAGGCGCTCGACTTCGGCTTCGAACGGTTCGCCTGCGCGTCGACCGGGAATCTCGCCAACGCCGTCGCGGCCGCCGCCGCCGCGGCCGGCGTTCCCGCGTACGTGTTCGTGCCGCACGACCTCGAGCCGCACAAGGTCCTGGGCACCCTGGTGTACGGCGCCACGGTCGTCGGAATTCGCGGAACCTACGACGAGGTCAACCGGCTGTGCGCGGAGATCGGCGACCGCTATCCGTTCGGGTTCGCCAACATCAACCTGCGGCCGTTTTACGCCGAAGGCTCCAAGACCCTCGCGTTCGAGGCGGCCGAACAGCTCGGCTGGCGCACGCCGGACCACGTCGTATCGCCGATGGCCGGCGGATCGCTCATCACCAAGATTCGCAAGGCCTGGACCGAGATGCGCCGAGTCGGCCTGCTCGACGAGGACGTGCACACCCGCATCCACGGCGCCCAGGCGGCGGGGTGCGCACCGATCGTCGAGGCCGTCCACGCCGGCCGCGATCTGATCAAGCCGGTCAAGCAGCCCGCCACGATCGCCCGGTCGCTGGCGATTGGAAACCCGGCCGACGGCTACTACGCCGTCCAGACGATTCGCGCCACCGGCGGGTGGGCCGCCGCGCCAACTGACGACCAGATCCTCGCCGCGATCCGGCTGTTGGCCGAGACCGAGGGAATCTTCACCGAGACCGCGGGCGGCGTGACGCTCGCGGCGACCCGACAGCTCATCGACGAGGGCCGAATCGGCCGCGACGAATCGGTCCTCGTGTGCATCACCGGGCAGGGCCTCAAGACGATGGACCCTCTGGTCGAGACCCTCCCGAAACCGCCAGTCATCGCGCCGTCCCTCGCGGAGTTCGACGCAATCACCAAGGAGCGATAGCCATGCCGACCGTACGCATCCCTACCCCGCTTCGCAAGCTCACCGGCGGTGCCGACAAGGTGCAGGTCGCCGGCTCGAACATAGGCGAGGTGATCGCCGCTCTCGAGACGAGCTACCCGGGCATCAAGGCGCGCATCTGCGACGACGACGGCAACGTGCGCCGGTTCGTCAACATCTTCGCCAACGACGAGGACATCCGGTTCCTCCAGAACCTCGACACGCCCGTGTCGGACGGCGACGAGATCTCGATCGTCCCGGCGATCGCGGGCGGCCGCTGACGGGCCGTGGCGATCACCAAGCGCGTCTACCTCACGTATCCGGCCCACCTGGTACGCGAGCCGTTGGTGTGCCGCATGTACGACGAGTTGCGCGTCGAGTTCAACGTGCGCACGGCATCGGTGACCGACGAGATCGGCATCATCGGGCTCGAGCTGTCCGGTGACCCCGACCGCATCGACGCCGCGATCGCGTTCTTTCGCGAGCGCGGCGTCCGGGTCGAGCCGATCGCGCTGGACGTGATCGCGGGATGACGTGGAGCTGACCGCCGACCAGATGCGCCGCTACGCGCGCCACATCCTGTTGCCCGACGTCGGCGGCGTCGGCCAGCGGCGGCTGCTGTCCGCGCGGGTCGCGGTCGACGTCACCCCGCCGGCCGCCGCCGCGCACGTGGCGCTCGCATACCTCGCGGCGGCGGGCGTGGGGCGCATCGCGCTGGCCGGCGACACCGCCGGGCCGGTACGCGCCGCCGAAGTGGCCACCGGCATCCTGCTCGGCGCCGGCGACGTGGGCGCGCCGCGCGGCGCGGCGATCGCGCGCCGGCTCCGCGCGCTCAACCCGGACGTCGCCGTCGCGCTCGGCGCGGAGGCCGACGACGTGCCGCTCGCAATCGACAGCGCGCCGACCGCTGGCCGCGCGGCGGTCGCCGACGCGCTCGTCGCCGGCGGCGCGGCGGCCGCCACGTTCATCGCCCGCGTCGCGCGAGGCGACGCGCCCGCGGAGGCGACCGCGTGAACCTGCACCGCAACGCGCGGGTCGACTCGGTCCTCGACCTGATCGGCGACACGCCGCTCGTGCGGCTGCGCTCGGTCGAGCGCCGCGCAGGCGGCGACGTCGAGATCTGGGCCAAGTGCGAGTTCGAAAATCCCGGCGGCTCGGTCAAGGACCGCGCGGCACGCCAGATGATTCTCGACGCGATCGCCGACGGCCGACTCAAACCGGGCCAGCGCATCATCGACTCCACCAGCGGCAATACGGGCGTCGCCTATTCGATGATCGGCGCCGCCCTCGGGTATCCCGTCACCCTGGTGATGCCCGCGAACGTATCGGCCGCGCGCAAGGAGATCACGCGCGCCTACGGCACCGAGTTGGTGTTCTCGTCGGAACTCGAGGGCAGCGACGGCGCGATTCGCCTCGCGCGCAAGATCGTCGAGGAACATCCCGACGACTATTTCTACCCGGATCAGTACTCGAACCCGTCCAATCCCCTCGCCCACTACCTCGGCACCGGGCGGGAGATCCTCGAGGCGCTTGGCGACCGCATCACGCACTTTTGCACCGGCATCGGCACGACGGGAACCATCATGGGGACGGCGCGGCGCCTCAAGGAACACCGCGCCGACATCCGCGTGATCGCGATCGAGCCGGACGACGCGCTGCACGGCCTCGAGGGCATGAAGCACTTGCCCAGCTCGATCGTGCCGGCCATCTGGCAGCCGGACGGCCTGATCGACGAGATGTTGCCGATGCCGACCGACGAGGCGTGGGATGCCGCCGACGCGCTGGTGCGCGACGAGGGGCTGTTCGTCGGCCATTCGGCCGGGGCCAACGTCGCCGGCGCGCTCCGCGTGGCGCGCGCCGCGGGGCCCGGCGCGGTCGTCGTCACGATCTTGCCCGACCGGGGCGACCGCTACTTCGTGCCGCTCAAGTGGGAAAAATCCGACGTGTGGTGACCCGTGACCCGATCCCGTGGGACCAGCCATGCTGACTGAGCCGCGCCCGATCGAAATCCCGCGCGCGCTGCTCGAGCGCGCCTACCGCGAAGCCCGCGCTGCGTTCCCGGACGAGTGCTGCGGCTGGCTCAGCGGCAGCTCGCCCGACCGCGTCGACGATCTGCGCGCGTGCGCGAACCGCCAGTGCGACGGGGACCACCCGACCGCCGCGGATCGGACCGCCGAGACCGCCTACGTGATCGCCGGCGACGACCTGCTCGCGTTCAACCGGGCGTTCGACGGTGACGCGCCGCCGCGCGTGCTGTACCACTCGCATCCGAACGGGCGCGCCTACCTGTCGGCCACCGACCGGGATGTGGCGACCAGTCCGTGGGGCGACGGGCCGACCTACCCGGTTCAGCAGCTCGTCATCGGCATCGACGCCGAGCGCGTCACCGAGGCGGCGCTGTTCGCGTGGTCCGACGCGGCCGGCGACTTCCTCGAAGTCGCGCGGTTCGAGGGAGCGGCGCTGTGACCCGGCGGCTCGCGCTCGTCGTGAGCGTCGCGGGCGACGTACCGGCCGCGCTCGCCCTCGCGCGCGCGGCTCGGCGCCAGGGCGTCGAGGTGGCGGCGTTCTTCATGGCCGACGCGGTGGGTGCGCTGCCGGCGGTCCGCGCCGAACTCGCCGCCCTCGCCGACGACCACGACTGCGAACTGGTCGCGTGCGCCACCAGCGCACACGAGCGCGGCCTGCGCGAGGCGGACGTCGGCGTGCTGCTCGGCAGTCAGGACGACCACGCGGCGATCGTCCACCGCGCCAACCGCGTCGTGGCATTCACGTGACCGGGCCGCGCAAACAGCTGTGCGTCGTCGTGGCCGCGCGGCGGCCGGATCGCGTGCGCGAGGCGCTGCGCGCCGCGGTCGGCCTGTCGCTGCGCGGCGACGCGGTCCGCGTGGTGCTGGCGACGGCCGTCGACGACGCCGACCCGGCGGTACGGCGGGCGCTCGGCACGCTGCGCGCGCTGGGCCACACGGTGACTCGCACCAGCGACGACCCCGCGGCGGCGGCGCGCGACGCCGATGCGGTCGAGGTGTGGACGTGACCCGCCGCGTTCTGCATATCATTCGGTCGGAGCACCGTCGTGCCCTATGCCGCCCGGCGCCGGGCGATCGCATCGTCGCGCTGGCCGACACCGATCCCGACGAGCTCGTCACTCTCATCTTTTCGTTCGATGTCGTCATCGTCTGGTAACCGCTGCGACCCCGTCCTCGACCTGCGCGGCGAGGTGTGCCCGTACACCTTCGTGCGCGCGCGCCTGCGCCTCGAGCAGATGGCGCCCGGCGAGCGCCTCGTCGTCGTCGTGGACCACGAGCCGGCCACCCGCAACGTGCCGCGCAGTGCGCGCGAATGGGGGCAAGAGGTCGGCGACGTGCGCGAAGTCGAACCCGGCGTATGGCACATCCCCGTCACCAAACGCACCGATGAAAGGACCTGACCCTCGATGACCGAACCGAGCGACGCCATCCTCCCGCACGGCGGCGGCCCCCTCGTCGACCGCCTCGCCGACGAAGCGACCCGCGACGAGCTGCGCGCACGCCACGCGCGCGGCGATCTGCCGACTCTGCAGCTCAACCCCCGCGAGGTCTCCGACCTCGAGCTGCTCGCCAACGGTGCGTTCACGCCGCTCGTCGGCTTCATGGGCAAGGACGACTACGACAGCGTCGTAGACCGCGGGCGGCTCGCCAACGGCGTGCCGTGGACCATTCCGATCACGCTGTCGGCGCCGCGGGCGCGCGCCGAGGCGCTGCCGCGCCACGAGCCGGTCGGCCTCGTCGGCCCGGACGGCGCGCTGCTCGGGTCGATCGAGATCGCGGAGGTGTTCGCATACGACAAGGCGCGCGAGGCCCGCCAGGTGTTCGGCACCGAGGACACGGCCCACCCGGCCGTCGCCTACCTGATGGGCGAGATGGGCGATCGCCTGCTCGGCGGGCCGATCGCGCTGCTCGACCGCCCGGCCCCGGCGTTCCCGCGGTACGGGCTGGACCCGCGCGCGACGCGCGCGCTGTTCCGCGAGCGCGGCTGGCGGCGCATCGTCGCGTTCCAGACCCGCAACCCGATCCACCGCGCGCACGAGTACATCATCAAATGTGCGCTCGAAATCTGCGATGGCTTGCTCATCCATCCGATCGTCGGCTTCACCAAGGGGGACGACATCCCGGCGGACGTCCGCGTGCGCTGCTACGAGGCGATCATCGAGCACTACTTCCCCGCCGATCGCGTCGCGCTCGCGACCCTGCCGGCGGCGATGCGCTACGCGGGCCCGAAAGAGGCGATCTTTCACGCCATCATGCGGCGCAACTATGGCTGCACCCACTTTATCGTCGGCCGCGACCACGCGGGCGTCGGCAACTACTACGGCACCTACGACGCCCAGGCGATCTTCGACGAGTACGACCCGGCCGAAATCGGCATCACGCCGCTGCGGTTCGAACACGCTTTCTATTGCACGCGCTGCAGCGGCATGGGCACCGCGAAGACCTGTCCGCACGACGCCGACGCCCACGTGTTCCTGTCCGGCACCAAGGTCCGCGCCATGCTGGCCAAGGGCGAGCGCCCGCCGCCGGAGTTCTCGCGGCCGGAGGTCGCCGACATCCTGATCGCCGCCTACGGCTCGTAGCCGCCGATCCGAGGCGCCGGCCGCAGCTTCGACGGCGCAGCGCGGACCCGCGGCTCCTGTGCTAGCGTGGCGGAGTGCACGCGAAGCTCGACCGACTGCGCACGCTCATCGCCGACTACCGCAGCGCGCTGATCTGCTTTTCCGGCGGCGTCGACTCGACGTTCCTGCTCAAGGTCGCCGTGGACGTGCTCGGCGACCGGTGCCACGCGCTCACCTGCGTGTCCGAAACGATGGCGGCGGCCGAGGTGGCCGACGCGCGCGCCCTCGGCGCCGAACTCGGCCTCGGTGACCGCCACCACATCGTCCACTCGCACGAACTCGACCGCCCCGGGTTTCGCGCCAACCCGGTCGACCGCTGCGCGATGTGCAAGACGGAGCTGATGGAACACGCCGAACCGCTCGCCGCGCAGCACGGTCTCGCCGCGATCGCGCTCGGCACGAACGTGGACGACCTCGGCGACCACCGTCCGGGCATCGCGGCGGCGTCGAGCCGCGGCGCGGTCGCGCCGATGGTGGCCGCAGGTCTCACCAAGGCCGACATCCGCGCACTGTCGCGCGAACTCGGGCTTCGCACGTGGAACAAACCGCAGCTCGCGTGCCTGTCGTCCCGCTTCCCGTACGGCACCGAGATCACGCCGGAGCGGCTGCGCCAAGTGGACGCGTTCGAACAGGGGCTGCGCGCGCTCGGTTTTTCTCAACTTCGGGTGCGGTTTCACGATACGATCGGCAAGGTGGAGCTGCTGCGCGACGAGATGGCCCGCGCGATCGATCTGCGAGACGACATCGTGGCCCTCGGCCGCCGGTGCGGCTTCACCTACGTCGCGCTGGATCTGGCCGGCTTCCGCTCGGGAGCCCTCAACGAGGGCGCGCTCGTGACGCTGCGCGCCGGAGCTCCAAAGGCGAGCTGATGCGCACGGCGGCGGCGGTGCTCGTCGGGCTCGTAGCCACTGCCGGCTCCGCGCGCGCCGATCGCACCCCCGCGGCCCCCAAGGATCGCTACCTGGCCGCCAAACGGGCGGCCGTCCCGATGTCGCGCGAACGGCGCGCGCGCTGGCACGCCGAGTTGGACGCGCGCCGCGACCGGGCGCCCGCGCCGCCCATCACGGTCTACAACCGCTGGACGCGGGAGTTCCTCGCGCTGCCGGCCGATGGCGACGCCGACGTCGCACAGGACGACCTCAACTGGTTTTTCCGCTGCCGGTTCACCAACGAGACGACCGAAATCGACCCGCGGCTGCTGTCGCTGGTCGTCGACGCGGCTCGGCACTTCCACGCCAGGCGCGTCGACGTCGTGTCCGCGTACCGGTCGCCCAAATACAACCTCATGTTGCAGAAGAAAGGCCGCTACGTGAGCCGGCGGAGCCAGCACATGGCGGGCCGCGCGCTCGACTTCTACATCCCCGGCGTGAGCGTGCGCGCGCTGCACCGCTACGTTCGCTCGCGCAAGCTCGGCGGCGTCGGCTTCTACACGCACAGCGGCTACATACACGCGGACACCGGCCGCGTGCGCTACTGGACGGCCCGGTAGCGCGAGTATACTGCCGGCCGATGGACGTCGTCGGCCTGCTGCGCGAAGCGCGTGACCGCACCCTCGAGTTGGTGGAAGACCTGTCCGACGACCAGCTCATCGGGCCGCGCATGCCGATCGTCAACCCGCTGCTGTGGGAGATCGGCCACGTCGCGTGGTTCCACGAGCACTGGTCGCTGCGATGGTTGCGAGGCGAACGGCCCGCGCGCGACGACGGTGACGCGCTGTGGGACTCGATTCGCGTCGCGCACGACACGCGGTGGGATCTGCCGCTGCCGTCGCGGCGCGACACGCTCGCGTACATGCGCGACGTGCTCGACCGCTGCTGCGAGCGTGCCGCCGCCGGCGAGCTGACCGCGCGGCAGCGGGCGATCCACCTGTACTGCGTGTTCCACGAGGACATGCACGCCGAGGCGTTCACGTGGACGCGACAGACCCTCGGCTATCCGCCGCCGCGCATGGGCGTCCCCCCGCGGCCGCCCCAGGGCGGTGGCCCGCTGCCCGGCGACGTCGACATCCCGGGCGGGACCTATCTCATCGGTGCATCGCTCGACGATCCGTTCTGCTTCGACAACGAAAAGTGGCAGCACGCGGTCGACCTTGCGCCGTTTGCGATCGCGCGCGCGGCGACGACGCAAGCGGAGTTCGCCGCGTTCGTCGACGACGGCGGCTACCGCCGTCGCGAGCTGTGGTCCGAGGACGGCTGGCGGTGGCGCTGCGCGGCCGCCGCCGACCACCCGGTCTACTGGCGGCGGGACGCCGACCGGTGGCTCCGCCGCCACTTCGACCGGTGGGTGGAAGTCGAGCCCCACCGTCCGGTGGTCCACGTGTCGTGGTGGGAGGCGGAGGCGTACTGCCGGTGGGCCGGACGCCGCCTACCGAGCGAGGCCGAGTGGGAAGTGGCTGCCGACGGCGCGCGCACGGGCAACCTGGACTGGACCGCCGGCGGCTGTGTCGACGTCGGCGCAGACCCCGCCAGCGACAGCCGCTGGGGCTGCCGGCAGATGCTCGGCAACGTATGGGAGTGGACCGCCGACGCGTTCGCGCCCTATCCCGGGTTCGAGCCCGACATGTACCGCGAGTACTCCGCGCCGTGGTTTCACACGCACCGCGTCGCTCGCGGCGGATGCTGGGCCACGCGCGCGCGCATCGCGCGGCGCACATATCGCAACTACGCCACGCCCGACCGCCGGGACCTGTGGTACGGCTTCCGCACATGCGCGTCGACCTCGTAGCGCCGCCGCCAGCGGATCTTCCGTCGGGCAACAACGCGACCGCGCGGCGGTGGGCGGCGATCCTGCGCGAACTCGGCCACCGGCCGCGCCTGCGCTGGGACGATGCGCCGGGCGACGCCGACCTGCTGATCGCCCTGCACGCGGTCAAGACGCGCCGCGCGCTGCTCGCGTTCCGCCGCGCGCACCCGGACCGGCCGGCCGTCGTCGCGCTCACCGGCACGGACATCTACGGCCGGCGAAATCTCGCGCCGGCGCTCGACGCCGCAACCTTCATCGTGGCCCTTCAGCCGCGCGCGCTGACCGCGCTGTCGCGCGCGCACCGCGTCAAGGCGCGGGTCATCTTTCAGTCTGCCGAGCCGCCTCGCGCGCTGCCGGCGAAGCCATCGCGCGAGTTTCGCGTCGCGGTCGTCGGCCACCTGCGCGCGGTCAAGGACCCCCTGCGCACCGCGCTGGCCGTGCGCGAACTTCCGGAGGACTCGCGCATCGTCGTGCGCCACGCCGGCCGGGCGCTGTCGGAGTCGTTCGCGCGCCGGGCGCGTGCCGAAATGGACCGCAACCCGCGCTACCGGTGGCTCGGAGAACTCACGCCGGGCCGCGTGCGCCGTCTGATCGCGTCGAGCCACCTGGTCGCGATCACGTCGCTGGCCGAGGGCAGCTGCAACGTGTTGTCCGAAGCGCTGGCGGCGCACACTCCGGTGGTCGCAACGCGCATCCCGGGACTGATGGGCACGCTCGGCGCGCACTACCCGGGCTACTTTCGCCCGCGCGACACCCGCAAGCTCACCCGCTTGCTGCGCCGCGCGGAAGGCGACGCCGCGTTCTACCGACAGCTGGCCGCCGCGTGCCGGCGCGCGACGCCGCTGGTCGATCCCCGCCGCGAACGCGCCGCCTGGCGGGCGCTTCTCGCCGAACTCGCCGCTCGGAGGCCGTAGCGGATAGGCGCTGGCTGCGGTCGCGATCTGCGGGCGATCGTCGGCGTACGTCCTCGCGCCCTTCGGCAACGTAGGATTATACGCGCCCTCGCGCGCTGCGGGCGCGCGCCGAACCTCGCCTCGCATCTCGCAACCTCGCTGGCGCGCCCATACGCAACGGCCTCCTACCGGCACGTGAAGTCGACCGCGTCGACGTGGCAGCGCAGGCACATGCGCCCGGCGCGCGCGGCGAGCGCCCGGCACCGGCGACTCGTCGCCCATCCGGCCGGATGCGGATTCACGCGATAGGGATTGCCCGGCTCGGCCGAGTGGCACGTGGTGCAAAACGGTTCGCGGTGGCAACTCGCGCACTGGCGAATGTTGCGCTGGGCCTGGACGGCGTGGTGGTTCGGGCCGCGCGCACCGAACGTCGCCCACCCGTCCGGGTGGAACCGCCGCGAGCCGTCGCCGGTGAGAAACGCGCCGGCGAACTCGCTCCCCTTGCGGCCACCGCCCTCGACCGGGTCGTAGGACCAGCCGACGCCGGTGCGGCCGTGGCAGCCGACGCAGAAGGTCTGCAGCCGGTGACACGCCGAGCAGTCGGGGTTGTTGCGCCGCGCATCGATCGCGTGGATCGACACGTAGTCGTTGCCGTGAAAGTCCATCGGCTTCGCCGTGCCCTGATGGCAGTCGATGCAAAACGCCTTGTGGTGGCAGTTGTCACAATACGCCGCGTCCTGCTTGGCCACCGCCGCGTGGCGCGTGCGAAACGACAGGTCGTGCGCGTCGCCGCGCAACACGCCGGACGGCTGAAGCAGCCCTTCGGCGAACGCGGTCTGGATGCGGCCGTCGCCTTCGGCGAGGTGACAGGTCGTACATGCATCGGTCGCCGTTCGTCCATCGTGGCACTGCAGGCACAGTCGCATGCGCGGCAGCTGGTCGCGCGTCGCGAGGTCGACGCCGTCGGCCAGCAGGTCGCCGTGACACGTCTGGCAGCTGATTTTCCGGCCGACGTGCGCCCTGTGGTTGAACTTGAGATTGGGCGCCGGCACGACGACGCGCGCGACCGCCCCGCCCGCGGCGAACCCAGGATGGCATGCCGCGCACGCCGCCGGCGGCTTGCCGGCCGCGACCGGCTTGGTCGGCTGGTCGCGGTCGATCGCGTGGCACATCGCGCACACGTCCTCGCCGGGCATCAGGTTGTCGAGCGACGACGTCGACTCCGCGGCGTCCTCGTGGCAGAAGTCGCAGTCGACGCTGCCGAGGCGCAGGTGGCGCGCGTGCGAGAAACGAAGCGGCAGCGACTGCGGCGGGAACACGACCTCGGACACCGGTTGCCGCGCAAACTCCGCGAGCCGCGGCGCGCCGGCGCGCGCCGCCGACCAGACCGCCACGGCAACGCCGACGGCGACGCCGAGCGAGGCTGCCCGCTGCATCACGGCACCTCCGGGTGGAACGCGAGGTCGAGCACGGCGAGCACGCGCAATTGGCGCCGGTCGAGCCGATTGTAGTTGTCCTCCACCGTGGCGTGCGCGGCGATGCCGGGCGCAATGCGATAGGTCGCGCCGAGTTGGCCGCCGAACGACGTGGCGCGGCGGCGCTCGATCAGTTCGTCGTCGAAGCGTACGACGCTCACGCGCGACGCGACGTCCCACGCGCCGGTCAGCCGCCACCGCGCAGACGCGAACCCGCCGGCGCGCCGGCCGCCGTAGCCGTCTTCCCAAAACAGGTCCAGGCGCGCGTATGACCACGGGCTCGCGCGGTACCGGCCGCCGGCGTGCGCGCCCAGCGCAGTGCCGCCACCGTCGCCGGCCGGCGCGGCGTCCTCGGTTCCGTACGCGCGCAACCACCCGCGCACGTACCCCGACAGCGCGCTCGCGTCGGGCGCCAGTTCGTACGTGAGGCGGGCATCGTGGTACGGCCGCGTCGAGAACACGTTGAAGATCGAGTCGCCGTCGAACGTGGGGTACGAGTAGAAGTACTCGGGCGACAGCCGGTGCGCGCCCCACTGCAGCTGCACGCCGGCGAGTGCCTCGTCGATCAGCCCGTGCAGCAGGCTGTAGCGAGCCGCCGCGAACGTTGCCACCTGCCCGGCGCCCCGCGCCAGCCGTCGCACGTAGCGGGCCGACGTGGACACGCGCTCCTCGTTGACGCCCCAGCCGGGCGCCTGGCCGCGCTCGTTCGGGTACAGCCCGCGATCGGGCGCGCCCATCGTCACCGCGCCGCCGATGAGCCCCGGCGTGCGCGATACCGACCGCCGATAGGACGCGCGCAGCACCACCGGGAGGTCGTCGGTCTCGATCGCGGCGCCGAACGTCGGCATCCATTCGTCCCGCTGCGGGCAGCGATCGAAGTCCGCCTCGAACGGATTGCCGCCGCCCGGCACCGGGCGGTCGATGGGCCGCCACGATCCGGTGCCGGGCGCGACGCCTTCGACGTACTCGGGACATTCGCCGCCGGCCGTGCCGTCCGGCTCGAGGGTCGCGGCGGCGACCGGCGATGCGTCGCGCACGCGCATGCCGCCGAACGCCTCGATCGCGGCCCGCCAGGGCGTGTGGACGCGCACCGTCGCGCCGTCGAAGCTCCACCAGTCGAGCGTGTCGACCGCGAGCTGGCGGCCGACCGCGACATCCACGACGCCGGCGAGACCGCGCACACCGGCGTAGGCGTACAACACGTCGACCGCGAGGCTCGACGACTCCAGTTCCGGAATCAGATCGACGGCGTCGTATCGGTTGGCGTCGACGACGAGCGACCCGCCGGTGAAGCTGCCGAAGTCGTGGTCGATGCGCAGCCACGCCGTCACGTACACGTCGGGACCGGGGTCGAGCGCGGTGTCGTAGCGCAGTCGACGCGGCGGCCGGCCAATGTTCCAGATCGACAGCGACAGCGACTGCGTGAACCGCCGCCGTGCGAGTTCCGAGTCGCCCGACACGGGCCGTAGCCACCGAAGTGAGTAGCCCTGCCCGACGGTCAGCGCACGGACCTCGAAGTCGTAGGCCCACGCCGGCGCGGCGACGGCGAGCGCAACCGCCGCCGCAGCCGCCGCCCACGCGCGCGGCAGCCCGCCCCGCGCCCGCTGCGCCGGCGCGGCGACCGCCGCCGTCCGTCGCCATTTCGGTTCGCCCGTGCGGCGCGCCATCGGGGCGATGCTAGGGGCCGGTCACCGGGGCGGGCAACATTTCTGCGCTATGCTGCCGGCGATGCGCCTGTGTGCGATCGGACTGGCCGCCGCGACGGCGGTCATCGCGCTCGCAGCCTGTCCCCGCGCGCCGGCGCGGCCGCGATCGCCGTCCGCGGCGCTCGACCGCGACCTCGCGGCGCTCGCGATTCCGCCGCGCGACGACACGGCGACAGCGCTCGCCCGGCTCGACCGCCTGGCGGAGTCCGGCCACATGCGCGCGGCGTGGGAGCGGCTGCACTACCTGATCGATCTGTTCGACGACGCCCGCTTCCGCCGGTCCGACGACAGTCGCGCGCTGCTCGTGCGCGCCCTCCGGTTCCCGGACGACGCGCCGACCCGCGGACCGCGCGCGACCGATCGCGCGGTCGCGGCCCTCCTCGTCGAAGCCGACCGGCTTCTCGCCGCGAAGCGGTTGCACCGCGGCGGCCAGGCGGCCCGCACGCTGCTGGAAATCGACGCGACGCCCGCGCAAACCGGCGCCGACCTGCTGCGCCAGGTGATCGCGCTCAAGCGGATCGCGGCCGGCGGCGGTCCGCTCGCCGACAATGCGCGCCTGCGCCTGTTCGGCTTGTGCCGGACCGCGTTCGCCGACGCCGTCCGGGCGCCGCGGCCGCGACGTGCCGCGATGATCGCGCGGTGCCTGTACCCGCTGTACGACGCCGATCCGGCGCCCTACTTCGCGGCCGACCCGCGCGACAGGCCGCCGCTGCCCCGGTGGGCCGACCTGGCCGAGCGCGCGTCCGCGCTCGCGAACCAGATCGCGGCCGGCACCGGGCGGCTGGCGCGCGCGGGCCGCGCGGTCGCCGACCAATGGCGCGCGTTCTTGGCCGACCACGAGCGCGACCTGCCCGCCCCGCTGTCGCCGGCCGCCCTCGGCCTGCCACACGTCGACCGCGCGGAACCGCTCGGCGCCGAGCGCGTGTTCGCCTTCGGCGACGGCCGCCCCGTGCCGGACCGAGATGCGCTCGCGAGCAGCGTCCGCGCGGCGTTGGCCGAAGACGGGACCGACGCGGTCGCCATCGCGCTGCCCGGCACCGCGCGCGCCGATGCGCTCGTGGACATCGCCGCGGCGTTGGCCGCGGCCGGCGCGCGGCGCATCGATCTTGCCGTCGCGGCGACGCGCCGCCTCGACGCGCCCCCGGGGGACTACTGGCACGGGCGCACCGACCACGGTCGCGTCGATGTCGTCGCCGTGCTGCCGGTATCGCTCGCTCTCATCGCGACCGGCGCGCGCGGCCGCTCGGATGCAGGAAGGCGGTTCGACTGGGACCCGCGGCGTGCGACGTTGCAATTGCATCTCGTCGTGACCGCGCGCACCTGGTCGCTCGTCGCGCCGGACGGCGCGATCGCGGCGATCGACACGTCGGCCGATCCGGCCTCCGCGCTCCGCCGCGCACTCGAGCGCGTCCGCCTTGCGTTCCCCGACGAGGCCGGCCTCGCGGTCGTGCTCGGCCCCGACGCCACCTACGCGGCGACCGTCGCCGCGATCGCGGCGGCGCGCCACACCGCCGACGGGCGGCCGCTGTTTCGGCGCATCGCGCTGGCTGCCGCCGCACCGACGCCGCGGCGCGGCGGCCTCGCGCAGCGGATCGACGCGCGCGCGAGCGCCGCGGTCGACATCGAGCCCCCCGCGCTGGCCGCGCGCGTCGCCGCAGCCCGACGCTGCTACCTGGACGTCGTCGACCGGTCGCCGACCGCGGCCGGCAGCGTGCGCGTCGAACTGCGCGACGGCGCGCCGGCGGCGGTGGCCGGCGCGGCCGACCCGGCCCTTCGCGCGTGCGCCGTCGACGCGCTCGCGGAGGCGATGCGCAACCAAGCCATCGAAAGCGCGGTCGTCACGTTCCGGCGGCGGTGACTGCGGCCGTCACCGCCGCAAGGCGACCAGCGACTCGACGTCGACGGCCGCACCGACGCCGCCGATCACGCCGATGCCGACGTGGCCGGCGGGTAACTCGTCGGCCAGATCACAGGCGAGCACGCGCTCGCCGTCGATGAGCGCCTCGACCGAAGCCGGCGCTATGCGCACCTCGATCGCGGGCAGCGGCGCGCGCGCGTCGACCGCATCGCCCGCGAGTGCGGGGCCGGCGCAGCCGAGATCGACGCGCTGGCCGTCGCGCATCGCGAACGCGCGCGCGGGCTCGCCGGACTGCAGCGCGACGTACGCGAAGTCGCGCTCGCTGCGGTAGCCGAACAGGATCGCGACGCCGCCGCCGCGCGCGCCCGCCCGTGCGACCACGATCGGCGCAGCAAACTCCGGTCCGGCGGCCACCGCCCACTCCGACGGCGCCGCGCCGGCGCCCGGCCCACCGGACACGACGTAGCGCAGCGGCTCGCCGCTGCGAACGACGCGCGACGGATCGCGCGGCGTCAACGAGTCCGCCTGCACCGGATCGCCGGCGTTGAACTGCGCGGTGTAGCGCCCGGTGAGGTCGGGACGAAACACCCATGCGTCCGCGACCGCCGTGCCGTCGACGTCGCGGCCGCCCGCGATCAGTACCGCCCCGTCGTCGAGCCGCACCGCCACGTGGCCGCCGAAAACCGGCGGAACGGCCACAAGCGGGTCGAATTCGCCGCGAGCGGGCGCAAACCGCGCCGCGGTGCCCGCGGCGTCGCCGCCCGCGATCAGGACCGTGCCGTCTTCGAGAGCCGTCGCGGTCGGGTCGGCGCGCGGCGCCGGCGCCGCGGCCAGCGGCACCGCGACATTGGTCCCGGGCGGAACGACTGCGGCCGCGTCGCTCGGCACGGCCGACGCGAACGCCGAAAGCACCGCGCCGCTGGCGAGGCGCACCGGCGCGCCGGCCGCGCCGCCGATCGCCGCGTTCGCACCGCCGGCGACGGCGAGTCGCTCGGCCTGGTCGATCGGCGCACCGGTCGCGTCGATACCCCCGGCGACCAGCACGCGGCCGTCCGCTTCGACGACGGCCGCCGCGCCGATGCGCGCGACCGCGAGTCCCGGGCCGTCCTGCACGACACCGGAGTCGACGTCGACGACGATCGAATCCGCGAGCGCCGTGTCCGGCGAACAGTCTCCGTCCGCACCCACGGGACGGCACCCGCCGGCCAATAGCAGCCGGCCGTCCGGCAGGGCGGCGGCCGCGTGATGTGCCCGGCTGCGTTCGAGAAACAGCGGCGGTCCGAACGCGCCGGCGGCCGGATCGTAGACCTGATAGGCCGGCTCCGGCCCGCCGGCGACGACGACGCGCCCGTCGGCGAGCGTGGTCATGGACGCGCCGGCCAGTCCCGCCGCGTACAGCGACCCGTCGACCGGCGCGAACGCCCCCGCGTCCGGGTCGTACCACTCGACCAGGTCGACCGGCGCGCCGGTGTCGTCGACGCCGCCGGCGACGAGCACGCCCGCGCCGGCGCGCGCGGCCAGCGCCCCGGCGCGGGCGACGGCCATCGGGCCGACGGGGCACGCGCCTCGCCGCGGCGCCATGAACACGCGCAGCTCGGCGCCGTCGGGGAGGTCGTCGAGTACGAACTCGCGCGTGCGGCCGATCGCCAACTCGGTGCCGGCGCTCCCCTCGACCCGCACTTCGATCCAGCGCGTGCCGGCCGGGAATGCGTCGACCGCGACGTCGCCGTCCTCGATGGAAAAGGCGGCGCCGGTGTCCTCGGCGGGGGCAAACTCGCCGCGCGCAGCGACGGTGAGCGTGCGCGCGCCGGGAGGTGCGCCGCAGTCCGGGGCGACCGCCGGGACGACGCGCGTAAGCCGGATGCGGCGTACCGCCGGATCGCCACAGCCGGCCGCCGCGACCGCGGCGGCGAGCGCAATGGAGCGCCGCATCAGTCCCGATGGTACACTCGGCGCACATGTCCGCGGGGCCGACGACGTTCGGCAAGTATTTCTTGGCCGAAAAGCTCGCGACCGGCGGCATGGCCGAGATCTACCTCGCGAAGCTTCTCGGCCCCGGCGGGTTCGAGAAGCTGTTGGTCGTCAAACAGATCCATCCGCGATTCGGCAACCGGCCCGAGTTCGTCGACCTGTTCGTCCGCGAGGCGAAGACGCTCGTGTCACTGAGCCACGGAAACATCGTCCCGGTCTACGAACTCGGCGTCATCGACGGCACGTACTTCATCGCCATGGAGTACATCGACGGGCCGACGCTCGCCGAACTGATGGATGCGGCGCCGCGCCGAGGTCTTCGCATCGAGCCGCCGATGGCCGCGTTCATCGCGGCGGAGATCGTCAAGGGACTGGATTATGCGCACCGCAAAGGCACCGGCGTGATCCACCGCGACCTGTCGCCGCGCAACGTGATGATCTCGCGCGACGGCGAGGTCAAGCTGGTCGATTTCGGCATCGCGGCGACCGTCGGCGACGACTTCATCGCCTCGGGCACGGACCAGCCCGTCGGTTCGTTTCCCTACATGTCCCCCGAGCAGGTGCGGCGCGAACCGCTCGCGCCGTCGTCGGATCTGTTCTCGGCCGGCATCTTGCTGTGGGAGATGCTCGCGGGGCGGCGCCTGTTCGCGCGCGACACGCCGGAAGCGACGCTCGAGGCGGTCTGCTCGGCCGACATCCCGGCGCCGTCGCAACTGAACCCGGACGTGCCGTCCGCACTCGACGCGGTGTGTGCGCGCGCGCTGGAGCGCGACCCGGCGCGCCGCATACCGAGCGCGGCCGAGTTTCACGCCAAGCTCACGCGCTATCTGTACTCGCTCGACGCGCCGGTGACCGCCCACGCGCTGTCGGCGTTGGTCGCGCGCGCGTGCCCCCCGGAGGTCCGCTCCGAGCGCCGCCCGGCGACCGCGAGCGCCACGCCGAATCCCAACGACGCGCGCCCGGTCGACGACACGCACCCGGTCGACGGTACGCGCCCGCTGCCCGGTCGCGCGCGCGGCAAACGCCGCGGCCAGACGCAAACGTTCGCGACGCACGCCGGCTTTCGCGAGGTGCTCGAGCGCGCGACGCCGCTGTTTCCGATCGACGCGATCGATCCGCGAGGCACCCCCGCCCCCGACGCGCCGGACGACGCGCGGCAGACGAGCCCGCCCGCCACAGATACCGCCGGGGCCGCCCACGGCGACGCCGCCGCACCCGCGACGCGCAGCGAATCGCTGCCCGCGGTCGGCGGCGCCACCGCGGCGGCCCGCGGTCGCCGGCGCCGACCCGCCCTGTGGATCTCGGCCGCACTGGTCCTGATCGCCGGCGCGGCCGTCGCCGCCCTGTGGCCTCCGGCGCCCGGCGGCCGCCCGACCGCACCGACCACTCCGTTTGCGAGCGCCTCGGCCGTCCGCGCGGACGCGGCGCTCCCCACCGTGGACGCCGCGCCGGCGACGCGCGCACCGCGCACGGACGGTGGCCGGGTGACGGACGCAGCGGAGGCCGCCACTCGACGGCGCCGCGCCGATGCGGCGCTTGCGCGCGCGACCGGCGGCGGAGCACGCCGTCCGGTGTGGCCGGATGCGGCCGTGCGCGCCCGCCAGTTCGGCACGCTCATCGTCGGCGCGGACCCCTGGGGCAAGGTCTACGTCGACGACCAGTACGTCGGCGAAGCGCCACTGGAGCGCCTCGTCCCCGCGGGCGCGCACCGCGTGCGCGTCGTCGGCCCCGACGGCGTGACGGCGCGGACGTTCGACGTCGACGTGCCGGCCAACGGCCAGGCGCGCGCGCCATTTGCCGACTTCACCCGGTGACGCCTGCCCGCCGCGCGGGTCAGGGCTCGCACGCGCCGAAGTCGCACGGCGCGACATCGACGATCGCGCGGGCATCGTCGCCGCCGGTCACGACCGCCGCGGTCACCGCGCCGATCGCGATCGCGCCCACCCCTGCCCACAGCCACCGACTCTGCCACCAGCGCCGCGCGGGTCGCGCCGTGCGGTCCCCCGGCGGCGGCTCACCGCGCGCCACGCGCGCGTCCGCGAGCAGCGTGGGAGGAAACCGCAGGTCCCGCCGCTCGACCAACGCGACCCACAGCGCGCGCGCCGCCCCCGCGAGCCCCGCGGCGTCCGCGAACCGGATCTCGACCACCGGCCCGCACGCGACCGGCGTCCCCTCACAGCGTTGACCGACCAGCGCCGGCGCGCCGCCGCGCCACACCGGCGCCGCGAGCACGAGCAGGTCGAGGTCGGCCTCCACGATGCGCGCCTCGACCCGCTGCGCGGCGCGCACCTCGTCGACGCCCACGTCGAGCGGCGCGACCGCCGCTGCCGCGAGCGGATCGCGCTCGAGGGCCAGCTCCACCGCGCCGCCCTCGGCCGTCACCGACACGACCCGCGCGGCCGGCAGCGCCCCGGGCTTGCGCGCGACGAACGCATGCCGGCCGACGCGAACGCGAACGGCCGCCGGCGCCGCGCCGACGGGCCGCCCATCGACCTCGATCGCCGCGCCCGCCGGTGCGCTGACGGACACGGTCACTTCGGCGGGCGACTGCGCGATGGCGCGGGCGAACGCATCGACGACCTGCGGGCGGAACTCGGCGGTCGTCACGGGGCGGTCCGGCGCGAGCGCGTGGGCGAACCGGAAGTCGTCGTCCGCTTCGCGGGCGCGCCCGCGGTACAGGCGCACAGCCGCCAGCCGCAGGGAGATCTCGGCCATCAACTCCGCGCCGCCGTCGAGGGCCAGCACGTCGAGCGCGACGCGCCGCGCCTCCGCCAGTCGCGCCTCCGCGAATTCGGGTTCGACGCGTTTGTACGCGCGCCAACCCTCGTCCGCCAGCGCCCGCGCGCGACCGAACGGCCGCAGTCGCTCTCGCGGCACCGCGCCCGGAATCGGCGCCGGATCGACCCTTGCGTCGGCCCCGGCGGCGCTCGCCGCGGCGCGCACGGCTTCCGCGGCGGCGCGCGCGGGCACAGGCGGCCGCGCCGCCGCGCGCACCACGATCCCGGCGCGCGGGGCGGCCACCGCCGGCCCGGCAGCCGACGCGACGGCCAGGGCCGCCGCACACGCGAGCGCCCACCTCACACGGCGATTGTACACGGCCCGATGTGGTACAACGGCGGAGCGCCATGTCGTTCGATTGGATCCAAAACCGTGGCGGCCTGCCCGCGGAGCTGCGCGCGGCGCGCCGCGACGCGATGTACCGGGCCGAACTGGCCGAGCGGGCCGCCCTGCTGCGGCGGCTCAACTACCCGCGCGACGTCGCCCGCCGCCGAATCGCGGACAACGTCGCATGGGACTTCGAGATCGGCGCGGGCGCGCCCCCTCCCGCCGACGTCATCGACTCCATCGTCGCCGCCGCGTACGCCCGGTAACCGCGCGCGTCATCGCCGCGGCAGTGTGACCGCGACGCGCACCAGCGCGCCCGATGCGTCGGGATAGAACGCCTGGACGCGGAGGAACCGCTGGCGCGACGCGCCGGCAGCGACGACGTGCTCCCATTCGACCGCCGCGGTGCGCACGAGTTCGCTGCCGTCGCCGAAGTCGAACTCCACCCACGGAGGCGGCGCCGCGTCGCACACCAAGCGCGCAACCAGCGTGTCGCCCGGAGCGGCCGTCTCTGGTTGCACCAGCAACTCACAGGCATCGGCCGGCGGCAGTTCCAACTCCTCGACGCAGCCGCCGACAGCGACCGCCGACGCAACCAGCCCGAGCGCTACCGCATTGCGCATCGCGACGAGGATCGCACGGCGGCGCGCCGCGCGCGAGCATGTGGGCGCGGCGGCGCCGGTGTCGCAGACTCGCGACGCGGCGACAGTAACTGTGATTACAAATAGTTACGCTTTGACATGGCGCCGCGGTTTGCGAACAATGGGGGGGATGATCCCGCCGCCGGCGCCGACGTTGCAGCCGTTTGGCCGCTATCGCCTGGTGTGCAAACTCGCCGCGGGGGGCATGGCCGAAATCTTCCTCGCGGTGGACTCCCTGCCGGTCGGCGGCTGCCGATTCGTAATCGTCAAGCGAATCCACCCCGCGTGCGCCGACGATCCCGACTACGTCGACCACTTTCTCACCGAGGGAGCCGTTGCGCTGCGCGCGTCGCACCCGCACTTGCCGGTCACGTACGAACTCGGCGACGTCGACGGCGCGCACTACCTCGCGATGGAGTTCATTCACGGGCCGACGTTTCTGGACCTGCTGCGGCTGGCGCAGCGCGGCCGCGGCGCGGTGTCGGTTCGCACCGCCGTCACCGTCGGCCGAGCGGTCGCCGCGGCGCTCGATCACCTGCACACACTGCGCGATGTGTACGGCCGCCCGCTCGGCGTCATCCACCGCGACGTGACGCCCCAGAATACCCTCGTCGCCTACGACGGAACCATCAAGTTGATCGACTTCGGCATTGCCCGCGCCTCGTTCCAGGTGCACCAAACGCGCAGCGGCGTCGTGAAGGGCAAGTTCTCGTACATGGCCCCCGAGCAGTTCCACGGCGTCGACGACATCGACGCGCGCGCCGACTTGTTCTCCCTCGGCGTCATGTTGCACGAGTCGCTCGTCGGCCGGCCGCTGTTTCGCGGCGCGAGCGACCGAGACACCATCGACCGCGTGCTGCACATGCCGATCCCATCCCCCACGGCGCTACGTGCGGACGTACCCGAGGCGCTCAGCCGGGTCGTCCTGCGCGCGCTCGCGCGCGACCGCGACCGCCGTTACGCACGCGCGGCCGACTTGCTCGCCGATCTCGAGCGCGTCGCCGACACGTACGGACTCGGCATCTCGCTCACCGAACTGCGCCGCGAGGTCCGCGCGCTGTGCGGCCCACCGCACGAGTGGACGCTGCCCGCGCTCGCCGACGCTCCGAACGGACCGGATGCGACCGCCTCTAGCTCGGCGTCCGACCTGCCGGCGGCCGCCGACGCGTCGACCACCGCCGAAGTCGACGAGCGCCTCCGCGCGCGCGGCTCTGCCCCGGCGCCGAGCGACGATCCCGAGCGACTCGACGACGACCTGATCTATTTCCTCGCACAGGCCGGCGTCACGCTGCCGGTCCACCGGCGCCGGCGCGCCCGCACGACCCACGCCGATGTCGAGTTTTCACGCCTGCTGGCGACACTCGACCGGTGATGCGCCAGCGCGCGGCGCAGCCGCGGCCGGTCGGTACAAGCGCGCGTAGTAATCGCGCACCATGCGATCGCTCGAGAACTGCGCCGCCATGTCGATGGAGGCGGCCATCATCCCTAGCCACCGCGCGCGATCCGCGTAGGCGGGCAGCACCTCCTCCTCCAGGACGCGGTACAGCGCGTCCCGGTCGCGACGGTCGCGTTCGGCTTCGTCGACGGCCCCTGTGTGGTCCGCCTCGACTTTCCAACCGGTCTCGCCGTGGCGGCAGCCCTCGGGCCACCACCCATCGAGGATGCTGCAGTTGAGCACGCCGTTCATCGCCGCTTTCATGCCAGACGTCCCCGACGCCTCGAGCGGCCGGCGCGGGTTGTTGAGCCACACGTCGCAGCCGCGCGTGAGCAGCGCACCGAGTTGCATGTCGTAGTTTTCGAGGAACACGACGTTGCGCGGCCAGCGCTGCGCCGCCTCGACGACGCGCGCGACCATGCGCTTGCCGTCGAGGTCGCGCGGGTGCGCCTTGCCGGCGTAGACGAGCTGCAATCCGCGCGCGAACAACCGCTCGAGCCGCTCCGGGTCGCCGAACGCGAGGTCTGCCCGCTTGTAGGTCGCGGCGCGCCGCGCAAACCCGGCGACGAGGCCGTTCGGATCGAGTGCCACCCCGGTCCGGCGCTCGATCTCGGCCAACAACTCGCGCTTGCGCGCGACGTGCGCCGCCCACAATGCGTCGGTGTCGCGGCGGGCGGCCGCGTCGCGGATGTCCGGATCCTGCCACGTGCCCGGATGCACACCGTTGGTGATCGCGTCGATCGGCGCCGCGTTCGACACACCGCGCCACATGTCGCGCGCCGTTTGCGCGTGCAACTTCGCCACGGCGTTCGCGGCGCGCGCAAGCCGGAGCCCCGCGACGGTCATACCGTATGGGTCGCCGCCGATCTGGCCGAGTTCGTCCCGCGACAGGCCCAGCGTCGCGCCCATGCGCTCGAGCAAGTCGATCGCGTGCACCTCGTTGCCGGCCGGCACCGGCGTGTGCGTCGTGAATACGATCTGGTCGCGCGCTCGACGCCACGCCTGCTCGAACGTCGCACCGCGGGCGCGATGCTCGCGGATCAGTTCGTGGCCCGCGAACACCGCGTGCCCCTCGTTGAAGTGATAGACGTCCACTTCGCGGCCGAGCGCGCGCAGCAAGCGGACGCCGCCGACGCCCAGCACGATCTCCTGCGCAACCCGATCGCGCGCATCGCCGCCGTACAGCCGCCGCGTGATCCACCGGTGGCGGTCCTCGACCGGCTCGAGCAGGAACAGGTCGGCGGTCGTGTACCGCGTGACGCGGAACGCGCGCAGGGCGACGCGTTCGCCCTCGATCGTCACCGCCATGGCGGCGTCCACCGGTTCGAGCGCGTCGCGTCGCGTCGGCGGATAGCTGTCGACCGGCTGGCCGTTGCACAGGGTCTGACGCGTGTAGCCCTCGCTCCACAGGATTCCGATTCCCGTCACGGGCAACCCGAGGTCGC
This sequence comes from Deltaproteobacteria bacterium, assembly GCA_003696105.1. Classification (NCBI taxonomy): domain Bacteria; kingdom Pseudomonadati; phylum Myxococcota; class Myxococcia; species Deltaproteobacteria bacterium. The sequence goes on from RFGE01000289.1 coordinate 44,453, forward strand.
CGGCGGATTTGAGCGTGTCGCCTGCGAGCACGCCGAGCCCCCCGGAGTAGATCGCCAGCTCCGGGCTGAGCCCGTACTCCATGCAAAAGTAAGCCACGCGCGGGGTCGTCATCGACGCGACGTCATGCGAACCGCGGGCCGACCCGCAACCGGCCGACATTGCGCCGCGTCGGCGGCGACGATGGCGCGCGCGTGGCGCACCGCGTTGTCAAACGCAACGCCGGACCGGGTCGTCCGCGGTCGCGGGCCGTTGCCATCCGCAACGCGGCCGCGCCGTATCGCACGGATTTCGGATCGCGGTGGCGTTGATGTATTCTAAAAAAATGGGGCGCTTGTCGGCTGTAGTCGCGCTGGTTACGGTCGCAATCGGTGCGCCCGCGTCGGCCGATCGCCGCGCGCGCACCACGGTTCCCCCGCCGCGGCGCCCCGTCATCGACCTGCGGCGCACCGCGGCCGCGCCCGGCGACCAGGACCCGGCCACGGCGCTGGCCGAACAACTGCGCGCGATCTGGGCGGGCCGCGCACTTCGGCGCGGCACGACCGCGATGTATGTGGTGGACGCGCACACGGGCGAGCCGCTATTCGCCGTCCACGAGGACCGCCCGCTGAACCCGGCGTCGAACGTCAAGCTGCTGTCGACCGCGACCGCGCTGCACGTCCTCGGGCCTGGGTGGCGATACGTCACGCAACTTGTCGGCCCGGCGCCGGACGCGGCGGGCACGATCGCGGGCGACGTCTACTTGTACGGCGCAGGCGACCCGACGTTCGGCCGCCGCGACCTCGACCGGTTCGCCGAGGAGCTCGTCGCGCTCGGGATCCGCCGAATCGACGGCGGCGTCGCGGTCAGCGACCTGCCCATTCGCGACGCCCTCGCCCACCCGACGCTCACCGTGCGCGTGCGCGGCGGCGCCGTCGGCGAGCCGCCCATCGTCGATGTCGAGCCGGCGCTGCCGATCGTCGAGGTCGTCAATGCCGCGACCACCGTCCGGCGCCGACGCCGCCCGCCCCTGTCGGTGAGCGCAGAGGTCGTCGAGGCCGCCGGCGACGCGCGTCGGCTCCTGGTGCGGGTGTCCGGTGCCGTGCGGCCCGGCCACACGCGCACGGCGCGGCGCCGAGTGTCGGCCGGCGCGTGGTTCACCGCGCACGTGCTGCGGGCCGCACTCGTCGAGGCGGGCATCGACGTGCGCGGCGGTGTACGCACGGTCGATCTCGACTCGTACGTCGCCGAATTGGCGGCGCGCGGGCGGCTGCCGATCGAGCTGGCGCGGCGCGCGACGCGACCGCTCGGCGAACTCATTGCGCGCGTCAACAAGCCGAGCAACAACTTCCTGGCCGATCGAATTACCGCCACCGTCGGCGCGGCACGGTTTGGCGGCCCGCCGTCGCTCGACCGCGGCGTCGACGCCATGCGCGAGTGGCTGCGCCGGGCCGGCGTCGAGCCCGACGAGGTCGTCGTCGATACAGGCAGTGGCCTGTCCTACAACACGCGGATGTCGACGCGGCACATCGTGCGCATCCTGCGCACGGCAGCCGGCCTGCGGTCGGCGCTGGCACCGCCGGCGCCCGAGCCCGCGCCGATCGCGGGCCGATTGCGCGCGGGCGGGCTCATCCGGCCCGCCGCAAGCCGCGGTGCGAAGGACGACCGCGCCGGCGCGTTCGTACGGTCCCTCGCGATCGCCGGCGTCGATGGCACGCTCCGCCGCCGATACGCCAGGTCGCCGCTGCGGGGCATCCTGCGAGGCAAGACCGGCACCCTCACGAGTGTGATCGCGCTCGCGGGGCTCGTCGAGGTCGGAGGCCGCGAGGTGGCCTTTGCGTTCGTCACCAACGGGCACCGACACCGGCGACGCAACGTCGTCCGGTTCGAGCACCGGCGGGCCGCCGAACGCATTCTCGACTTCCTGCGCGCAGCGAGGGAAGCCGGCGGCTCGGGCGAGCCCGCGCCTGGCGCCGGCGGCGCGGTGGCGGCGGGCGACGCCGCGGGCGCAAATACGACGTCCCCGGCGGCCAGCGAGGCGGCGGCGGAGACGGCGGACGACGACCGTGCCGAGGACGGCGGCGCGGCGGCGGAGACGGCGGACGACGACCGTGCCGAGAACGGCGGCGCGGAGGCGGAGACGGCGGACGAGGACGGCGGCGCGGCCGACGGGGAAGCGAACGCGCCGGGCGCAGGCGCCGACGGTGCCGGCGCCGACCGCGCGGACGACGGCGGCGCGTACGCCCCGGACGGACGCCCGCACGACGCCGCCGCCGTCGACCGACGGGCCGCGGACGCGGCCCGATCCGCCGGCCCGCCCCGTGCGGTTCCGCAGCCGAGCGCCGCGCAGTGACGGACGTGACGGCCGCCTGCTGGCGGATCGAGCGCGTCAGTCCGCCGACGATTGCGCCGGGGCGGCGGTCAACCGGGCGACGGCGTCACGGCAGCCGGCCGGCAGCTGCGCCCGGAGCGCGTCGATCGCGCGCGTCGCCTTCGCGAAGAAGTCGCGGCTGCTGGGAATGACGATGCGGTTCGGGTGCCCCTCCCACGCCGCCAGGATTCGCTCGTCGATCGCCCGCGCCTGTTCGGCCGACTCCGTCCGCAGCGCATTCCGGTGGTTGTAGCCCTCGTCCGCGCCCGGCGTCCGCAAGTGAACGACGGCCGCATACCGCGCGAGTTCGGCCTCGCGCGTCGTGCCGACCTCGGGCCAAAACGTGTCGGGCGGCCCCGGCCAGTACGCGACGCCATCGACCGTGCCGCGGTCGCACAGCGCGACGGCGAGCGCAGGCTCCGCGGCGGCCAGCGCCTCGAGTTCGCGCTGAACGTGGAAGATCGCGCGTTGCGCCGCGCGGCCGCCCGCGTCGGTGTTGCGACGCGGAAAACCGCCGCCGAACACGATGCTCGCGGCCTCGGGCACGATCGCTACGTGGTGACAGAGCGCGCGGAGCGCGAGTTCGAGCACCGCAGTCTTGCCGGCGCCGGGTCCGCCCGTGACCGCGATGAAGCGTATGCCGTCGCCCTCGCGCCGGCAGTCGCACACCCTCGCCCCGACGGGCAGCTGCGTCCGCATCACGACGATCCTCCGGCCGCGCGTTCCCGGGCCGCTGGGACGTGCGCGCTCATGCGTCCTCGTCGCCGCGCGTCTGCGCGAGCGCGCGCAACACCGACGCATCCTCGAGCGTCGTCGTATCGCCGTGCGCCTCGCCCTCGGCGGCCAACTCGCGCAACAGACGGCGCATGATCTTGCCGGAGCGCGTCTTGGGCAGCGCCTCCGCGAACCGGATCGCCTTGGGCTTGGCGAGCGCGCCGATCTCCCGGGCGACGTGCTCGCGCAACTCGGCGGCGAGCGCGTCGCCTGGGGATACGCCGGCGGCCGGCGTCACGTACGCGACGATCGCCTGACCGGTGAGCGGGTCCGGCCGGCCCACGACCGCAGCCTCGGTCACCGCCGGGTGCGACACGAGTGCGCTCTCGATCTCCATCGTGCTCAGTCGGTGTCCTGACACGTTGAGCACGTCGTCGATGCGCCCCATGACCCAGAAGTAGCCGTCCTCGTCGCGCCGCGCGCCGTCTCCCGCGAAGTAGCAACCCTCGATCTGGCTGAAATAGGTCGACACGAACCGCTCGCGGTCGCCCCAGATGCCGCGCAACATCGACGGCCATGGCCGCCGGATGACCAGGTAGCCGCCCTCGTTCGGCGCGCACGGCGTGCCGTCGTCGTGCACGACATCCGCGACCACGCCGGGCATCGGTCTGGCGCACGAGCCGGGCTTCGTCGGGGTGGCACCCGGCAGCGGGGACAGCATGATCGCGCCGGTTTCGGTCTGCCACCACGTATCCACGATCGGACACCGCTCCCCACCGATGACGCGGTGGTACCAGATCCACGCCTCCGGGTTGATCGGCTCGCCGACCGTGCCGAGCAGCCGTAAGCTCGACAGATCGTGCTTGCGAGGATGCTCGTCGCCCCACCGCATGAACGCGCGGATTGCGGTGGGCGCGGTGTACAGCACGGTCACCTTGTGGTTCTCGACGATCTGCCAGAACCGGTCCGGGGCGGGATGGTTCGGCGCTCCCTCGTACATGACGCACGTGGCCCCGTTCGCGAGCGGACCGTAGACGATGTACGAGTGACCCGTGATCCAGCCGACGTCCGCCGTACACCAGTACACGTCGTCGTCGCGCAGGTCGAACACGAGTTGGGTCGTCAGATACGTCCCGACCATGTAGCCGCCGGTCGTGTGCAAGATGCCCTTCGGCTTGCCGGTCGTGCCGCTGGTGTACAGCAGGAACAGCGGGTGTTCGCTGTCGACCGGCCGCGCGGTGTGGTCGTCCGGCGCGGCGGCCACGACGTCGTCCCACCACAGGTCGCGCCCGTCGGTCCAGTCGATCGCGTTGCCGCACCGTTTGACGACGACGACCCGCTCGATCGTCGGAGATGCCGCGCACGCCGCGTCGGCATTGGCCTTCAGCGGTACGACCGCGCCGCGCCGCCAGCCCCCGTCGGCAGTGATCAGCAGCTTGGCGCCGGCGTCGCGGTTGCGCTCGGCGACCGCCTGGGCCGAGAAGCCGCCGAAGACGACCGAGTGGACCGCGCCGATTCGAGCGCACGCGAGCATCGCGATCGCGGCTTCCGGAATCATCGGCAGGTAGATCGTCACCCGGTCGCCCGGGCGAATGCCAAGCGACTCGAGTGCGTTGGCGAATCGGCACACCTGGCGGTGCAACTCTCGGTACGTGAGCGTGCGCCGATCTCCCGGCTCGCCTTCCCACACCAACGCGGGCCGGTCGGCCCGCGCACCGGCGACGTGCCGGTCGAGGCAGTTGTACGCGATGTTGGTCTTGCCGCCGACGAACCACTTGGCATCGGGCAGTGTCCACTCGAGCACGCGCGTCCACGGTTCGTACCAGTGCAATTGGCCGGCGACCTCGGCCCAAAAGGCGTCCGGCTCGTCGACGGAGCGGGCGTAGAGCTGCTCGTATGCCTCCATCGAGGCCACACGCGCGCGGGCGCGAAACGCCGCCGGCGGCTCGAACACGCGGTTTTCGTGTAGGACGGATTCGATCTCGGGCACGGTGTCCTCCTGTGTTGAGCGGCTGCGGTGCAGGCGCGAATGGATCAGGGCGCCAGCGCGAGCGCCGCCGAGTCCAGCGGGCGCACCGCGGTGGGAAGCGGGCCGAGACCCACGGTGCGCGGGTCGCCGCCGGCGATCGGTACGACCGCGACCCCCAACGCGCCGCCGCCCGGCGCCCGCTGCGCGTACACGGCGACGACCGAGCGCGCATCGTGCGACAGCGCCACGGCGGTGACCGGCCCGGGCGATGCCCACAACGGCTGCGCCTCCCCCTCGAGGTTGACGCGCAACACCGCGGCCGGACCGCCGTCGCCCGCGTCGCGCCAGGGCCGGCGCGCCGCCGGTAGCCAGCCCGCATCGACGACGGCGACGATCGCGAGGGCTGCGCGCGCAGCGGAGCGGATCGCGGTGCCGGGGGGCGCTGTCCGACGTGCGGCGGCGATCGCGAGCGGTGCGCCTGCCGCGGCGACGCGCGCCGGTGGCGGCGGCTGCTCGCCCTGGCCGAGCGGCAGCGCGACGAGTTGGATCGGATGCCGGCCCGCCGCGAGCGTCCGCTCGCTGTCGCCCGTGACGACCCAGGCCCGGTCGCCCTCCGGCGACAGCGTCATCGCACGAGCGAGCGGTTCGCGGGCGTCGGGCAGCACGTCGATCGTGCGCGCCACGGTGGCCGACGCCGGGTCGGCGATATCGTAGACCCGAAGTTGGTTGGTCTCCGCGACCAACGTGACCAGCGTCCGGCCGTCCGGCGCGATGGCGGCGGCGCGCGGCACCACAGCGTGCGGGCGCGGTCGCAGTGAAAACGGCCGGTACAGCGCCGGCGTGCGCGGATCGCTCAGATCGACGACGGCGGCGAAGCTCGCGCCGACGACGGCCGCGACCGGCGCGTCGGCGGCCACCGCGAGCCACCGCGGCGAGCGCAGCGTCGCCGGCAGCGACAGCCGGCGCACGACGCGAGGGCCACCGGCCGCCGTCGGCGCGATGACGGCGAGCGCCGGCGGCGAGGTCGACAGCGCGTACGCCGCCTGGCCGTCGGGCGAAAACGCGACGTCCACCGCGCCCTGCACCGCCAGGGATCCCACCGGCGCGAGCTGGCCGTCGCCGACGTCGCGCAGGACGCGCAGTTCACCGCCGCCGGGAGGCGCCACGAGCGCGTACCGGTCGACGCGGATCGTCATCCCATCGCGGCCGCCCGCGTGCGATACCTCGACGCGCACCGGTCCCGCCGGCACGCCCGGCGGAATGCGCGCAACGATTCCGCCACCGTCCACGCGCGCCTCCACCGTTGCTGGCCGGCCTCCGATGCGCACGGTCGGCAACTTCCCGAAGTCGTCCCCGGCGATGAGCACCAGCTCGCCCACCGCGAACCGCCCGTCCGCGTCCGCCGGCGGCAACGGTCCCTCGCTCGGGATGGCGCCGAGGTCGCCCAGGTCCACGACGGACGTCACGTCCGGCGCGCCGCGCGCCGCCGCGATCGCGTGCCGCGGTACGACGTAGCGCCCCGCCGTCCCGCCGCATGCCGCGGCGAACGCCACGACCGCCGCAACCTCCCGCGCGCCTGACATGCCCGCGACTATACGCGAACGCTACGCCGCACGTGATACAACGGAGCCATGGCGAGCCCTCGAATTGCGATCGCGACTGACCGCGCGCCCGCGGCGATCGGCCCGTACTCGCAGGCCATCCGCGCCGGCAACTTGCTGTTCTGCTCGGGGCAGATCGCCCTCGACCCGGCTACCGGAGAGCTCGTCGGCGGCGACGATGTCGCGGCCCAGACCCGTCGCGTGCTCGACAACCTGCAGGCCGTACTCGACGCGGGGGGCGCGGGCTGGCACTCGGTCGTCAAGACGACGATCTACCTGGCGAATATGGATGATTTCGCTGCCGTCAACGCGGTCTACGGCGAGCGGTTCGGCACTGACCCGCCCGCGCGCGCGACCGTCGAGGTGTCGCGACTGCCGCGGGGCGCGCGGGTCGAGATCGACGCCATCGCCGTCGTGCCACTCGACTAGGAGGCTGTCGCGTATAGGCGCGCCAGCGAGGTGGCGAGATGCGAGGCGAGGTTCGGCGCACGCCCGCAGCGCACGAGGGCGCGTATCCACATACGGAACCGAAGGGCGCGAGGACGTACGCCGAAGATCGCCCGCAGATCGCGACCGCAGCCAGCGGCTATGCGCAACAGCCTCCTAGCCGGCGCGCCCGGCCATTGACACCGCTTGGCGAACTCGATAGAACCGCAGCTGCTTTTGCGAGCGTAGCTCAGCGGGAGAGCACCGCCTTCACACGGCGGGGGTCATAGGTTCAAACCCTATCGCTCGCACTACTCGCGGCGGGGCGTCTCGCCCCGCCGTGCGCGTACGGCCAACGCGGTAAGCCCCCGGATGCACCGCGGCCCGGATGCGCCGCGGCCCGATACGCCGCGGCCCGATGCGCCGCGGCCCGATGCACCGCGGCCCGATGCGCCGCGGATGACTTCCCGGGGCTGTCCGCGGTACCCACCGCCGCCTCCCCGGGCACGCGCCGCCTGTCATCTCTGGCGATCATGCCCGCGGCCCAAGCGGGTGTTCTGCCGGTCAGAAGGTCTGCACCGACCATGAAGGCCCGTACCGACCATGAAGGCCCGCAGCGACCATGAAGGCCCGTACTCACGATAGAAGGCCCGTACCAATCCGAACTGCGCCGAATTGCGTGGAGCGTTCGCGGCTCGCGGGACAACGATCGTCCGCCGTGACGATCGGCGGTCCCCCTCGCGACGGTCGGGGCCGACTGCAGTCGGCCTGTATCGAAACGTCGGAACGGAACCTCGGGCATTGCGCGCGGAAGACCACGGTGGGGCCGAATCGGCGTGATCGGGGGCGCGCAGAACTCCGGTCGATCCAGATCGACGGCCGGATCGCGGCAATGGACGACGGTCGGTCGGGATCGGGGGCGGTCTCGGGCCGGTGGCCCGCGGCGGATGCGGCATGTGCACGCATGGGCTACGCTCGACCATCGGATGCTCGGTCCGGATCGCTGTCCCGACGACAACGCCGTAACGCGGTGGCTCGAGGGCCGCACCGACGCGGCGACCGGCGAGGCGATCCGTCGACACGCCGACCGATGCACCGCGTGCAAACAGTGGCTCGCGGCGCTGTCCCCCGAACTGGAAACCGATGCGACCACGACGGAGATCGCCGGCCGCTACGAGCTGCGCCAACGCATCGGAGCCGGCGCGATGGGCGCGGTCTATGCGGCGTTCGACCGCCGCCTCGGCCGCGAGGTGGCCGTCAAGCTGGTTCGCCCCGACGCCGCGCCGGCAGCGCGTGAGGAACTCGGCGCGCGGATCCTGCGCGAGGCGCGCGCGCTCGCTCGCCTCGCGCATCCGAACGTGCTCGCCGTGTTCGACGCCGGGGTGCACGACGACGCGGTGTTCCTCGCGACCGAACTCGTGCGCGGGCGCGACGTGCGCGCGTGGCTGGCCGCGAACGCTCCCTCGCCGCGCGCGGTCGTCGACGTGTTCGTACAGGCCGCACGCGGGCTGGCGGCCGCGCACTCGGCGGGCATCGTCCACCGCGACGTCAAACCGGACAACATCCTCGTCGGCGACGACGGGCGCGTGCGGCTCGCCGACTTCGGCCTCGCCCGCGGCGCGCCGGCGCCCGGCGGCGCGGAGGCCACCGCCTCGTTCGCGGGGACGCCGGCCTACCTGGCTCCCGAGCTGTACGCGGGCGTCGCGCCCGACGAGCGGTCCGATCAGTTCGCGCTATGCGTGTCTCTGTTCGAGGCGGTCTATGGCGCGCGCCCGTTCGCGGGCGCCACCGCGACGGCCTACGGTGCCGAGGTGCGCGCGGGCCGTCGCGCCCGCGCCCCCGATCCGCCGGGCCTGGCCGGGCTCGGCGCCGTCATCGCGCGAGGACTCGAGCCCGATCCCGACCGCCGGTTCCCCTCGGTCGCCGACCTCGCCGACGCGCTAGAGCGCATCGCGACCGGCGCGACACGGCGCCAGACCGCCCGCCGCCGCGTCGCCATCGGCGCCGTCGCGTCCGCAGTCGCGATCGCCGCCGCGCTCGCCGGCACGCGGGGCCGGCCCGCCGCTGCGCCCGGCGCGCGCGCCGCCGCCGGCCCCGACGCCGCACTGGCCGTCGCCGCGCACTTCGCCGCGCACGCCGGACCTGCCGGCCCGCCCGCATTGCCAGCCGCCGCCGGCCCCGATGCCGGAGCTGCCGCGATCGCGCTGCCCGGCGTCGATGCGAGTAACGCGGCCCCCGTCGCCGTCCTCCTCAAGCGCGCCCGCGAGCGGCTCGAGGTCCGCGACGGCCCCGGCTGCATCGCCGCCCTCGACGCCGGCGATCTCGCCTCGCCACTGCCGCCAGGCGTGGCCCTCGTACGCGCCTCGTGCGAGATGCTGGCGGGGCAGTGCGAGCGGGGGGTGGCCACGTTGCGCGCCGCGCTCGCGCCCACGCAGACCGAACGGGAGCTGGCGTCGACGATCCGGAACCTGCTCACGTCCTATTGCCCGGCCGAACTCGCCGACACGCGCGCCGAGCGCATCGCCCGCCTCTACGTCCAGGTCAACGGGGACGACGACGCGCGCTGCGCCGGCGCCGCGCCGGTGTGGGCCGCGCTGGCCGATCGCACGCCGGACGACGCGGACGACGGCGACATCGGCGACGTCCTCCGACTCGGCATCGGCATCGCGCAGTGCCAGGCGCGCCTCGGGCGCTGCGCGGACGCGATCGCCACGCAGCGGCGCCTCGAAACCGTCGCCGGGCGGCCCGTCACCGCGCCGCTCCGATGTCCGGCGCGTTGACCGCCCGCGCCATACGCCCAATCCGATCGCTTCGCCGCGCAAACTGGCTACGTCGGCCACCGCGTCCGCAACCGCCCACCCGCCGCGCCCGGAAAACCCCCGAAGCGCGGACCCCCCCCGGACGCGCGGAAGACCCCGACGCGCGGAAAACCCCGACGCGCGCAGAAAAACATCGTTTCACCGCGCGACCTGGCGAACCGGCGTCCGTCCGGACTGGATGTGCGACGACAGACCCTGCCCTCCTACCCCACCTTGGCTCGCGCGGCCGCCGCGGTCGCGTCCGTGCTCGCGGCGGCGTGCGTCGCCGGCGGCGGCGGCGACGGCGGCGGCGACGGCCTCGACGCCGATCTGGCCGACTACGACGCCCTGGTCGCCGAACTCGACCAGCACCGCACGCTCGCGTTCGACGAACGCGCCGACGAACTGCGCGCGGTCGGCAGCCGCCTGTACTGGCTCGAGTTCCCCACCTTCGACCCCGTGTTGCACTCGCAGCGAGACGGCGTCGACGTCACCTACGCATTTTCGATCTCGATCGACGACGACTACGCCTACGAGGCCAGCGACAACGTCGTCGTCACCATCGAACTCGGCGAGCAGGAGGTCGTCTACCGCGCCTACGCCGCCGGCGAGCCCGATCGGCCGCTCGGCACGCTCACCGTCCCGAAGCCGCCGGCCGCACGGTGGTGGGCGTTCGCCGTCCACGCCGGCGACGTCTACCTCGCGATGGACGTCGACGGCGCACACTCGCTCGTCCAGTGGACGCCGCCGGACGACCCGGTCGCCCTGTGGACGTTCGCACGGGCCGGGATCACCGGCTCCGTCGATGCATTGGCGACCGACGGCGACCGCCTCGTCGCGATCGAAAGCGGCCGCGTATGGCTCGGCACCCTCGCCGGCGAACCGGCGACCTGGCTCGGCAACGACAAGCAGATCACCGGCGGGATCGGGTTCGACGATCGCTACGTCGTGTACGCGCAGGCCGACGGCGTTCGCGTCTACCGCATCGCGGACGGCGTCACGTCGGACCTGAGCGAACGCGTCGCCGCCTCGGACTTCCGCATCAACGACACGTTTGCGACGGCGCACCACTTCGCCCGCCAGGCCCGCCTGCACAAGGGCACCGTCGTCTACATCGGCCAGTCGGGGCTGTTCGCCTACGACCTCGACCGGGACCGGGTGACCCCGCTGATGCTCGAACCGCGCACGCTGCCCGGCGGCGCGCGCATCGTCTACGACGATCCGCAGGTGACCGCCGACGGCACCGTCTACGTCACCGCGCTCACGAGCGATAGCGGCTCCGTCGGCGTCGACGGCCCGGTCTACGCGGTCCCGTTGCCCGCCGACTGATGTGCGGCGCCGGCGCGGCCCACGCCGCGCGGCCGCCCGCCCCGCGTCCACCCCGGGGTGAAGTCCACCCCGACAACCGCCGGCGCACGCCGGCCCAGGAGGAAACCTGCCATGACCAAGCTCTACTGTGTGTTGTTCGTCGCTTCACTGTCCGCATGCTCGATGCTGTCGCCGAAGCCGCCGGCCACGCCGGACCTGTCGCAACAGCAGGCGCAAAACAACAAGGCGCAACTCGAAACCAACATCGACTCGTTCCAGCGCAACTACGAGCAGATGTGGTCGCAGCTCGAAAACTCGATGGCCAAGGTCGAGGGCTACTTCCAATCCCTGCCGCCCAAGGCCAAAAACGATCCGCAATTCGCCCTGCTCGACAAGCAGTACCGCGAAGCGCAAGCCGCATCGAACGCCCTGCCGGAACGCAAGGACGAACTGCTGGCGTGGGCCGACCAGGTTCGCGACGCGCCGAGCACGGCGGACGTGCAGACGTTCGCGCGCAAGAGCAACTCGATCAACCAGGACATGGCGGCGCTGATGACCCAGCTCGGACGGCTCCAGCAGGAGCTGTTCGGCCTCAAAGCCCGCGCGCGATGACTCCGATGGCACTGCGACGCGACCGTCGCGGCGCGGCCTGGCTCGCCGCCGCGGCGGTCGCGTGGTGCGCGATGGCGTGCACGCCGATGTCGCGCCGTCGCGGCGCGTTCGCCCCCCAAACCCCCGGCTACGCGTACGCGGACGGAACGCTGTTTCACCGCGGCCGCGCCGTCGCGCACGTCGTCGAGTACGACATCGACGTGTACACGACCCGCTACGACCTGGTGGACCCGCGCGGAGCGCCCATCGCGCGCGTGACGTTCGCGTCGTGGTACGAACACACATTGCAATGCCGCGCCGAGTTCCCCGGC